>JBPPMI010000293.1:0-6222 GCA_051305975.1 Solirubrobacterales bacterium | reverse complement strand
ATCAGCGTGGCCGTCCTCATCGGCGGTCTCGGTAGCTGGCATTCCAAACGGCGGTAGGATCCTGCCGATGGAGCCCACGAAGACACCTGCGCCGGACGCCGCGGTCAAGGCTGCCGAGTCGGCGGAGCGGGAGTTCAGGACGATGTCGGGCAAGCCGGTCAAGGCGAGTTACGGTCCCGACGACCTGAAGGGTGACGCTGCCACGAAGATCGGCGAGCCCGGGCAGTACCCGTTCACCCGCGGCCCGTACGAGTCGATGTACCGCGGCCGCAACTGGACGATGCGCCAGTTCGCCGGGTTCGGCACGGTCGAGGAGACCAACGAGCGATTTCATTACCTGCTCGAGCACGGACAGACCGGACTTTCGACCGCTTTCGACATGCCCACGTTGATGGGTTACGACTCCGACCACGCGCGTTCGCTTGGCGAGGTCGGTCGCGAGGGGGTCGCCGTCGACACGCTCGACGACATGGAGGTCCTCTTCCAGGGCATTCCGCTCGACGAGGTCAGCACGTCGATGACGATCAACGCCCCGGCCGCGATCCTCCTGGCTTTCTATGTGCTGGTCGCCGAGCGCCAGGGCATCTCTCCGGACAAGCTCAGCGGAACGATCCAGACTGACATCCTCAAGGAGTACATCGCCCAGAAGGAGTGGTGCTTCCCGGTCGAGCCGGCGATGCGCCTGGTCACCGACATGGTCGAGTACTGCACCAGGGAGATGCCCCGCTGGCACCCGATCTCGATCTCCGGCTACCACATCCGCGAAGCCGGATCGACCGCCGCGCAGGAACTCGCCTTCACCCTCAAGAACGGTTTCACCTACGTCGAGCGCGCGATCGATCGTGGCATCGACGTCGACGACTTCGCGCCGCGCCTGTCCTTCTTCTTCAACGCGCACATCGACTTCTTCGAGGAGATCGCGAAGTACCGTGCTGCCCGCCGCATCTGGGCCCGCGAGCTCAAGGAGACCTACGGTGCGAAGAAGCCGGAGTCCATGCGCCTCCGCTTCCACACCCAGACCGCCGGCGTCTCCCTGACCGCCCAGCAGCCGCTGAACAACATCGTGCGGACCGCGATCGAAGCTCTCGCCGGGGTGCTCGGTGGCACCCAGTCCCTTCATACGAACTCTTTCGACGAAGCGCTCGCTCTTCCGACCGAAGAAGCGGTCAGGGTGGCACTCCGGACCCAGCAGATAATCAGCCACGAGACCGGCGTGACCAGCACGGCCGACCCGCTCGGCGGCTCGTACTTCGTCGAAGCGATGACCGACGAACTCGAAGCCGAAGCCTACGACTACTTCCGTCGCATCGACGAGTTCGGGGGCATGGTCGAAGCGGTCCGCCAGAACTTCCCGCAGCGCGAGATCGGCGAGGCCGCCTTCACCTTCCAGCGTGAACTCGATGATGGTGAACGCACCATCGTCGGCGTCAACCAGTACCAGCACGAGGAAGTCGAGGTGGACCTGCTCCACATCGATCCGGCTCTCGAACAGGTTCAGGTCGAACGCCTGAAGAAGACACGGTCGGAGCGTGACTCGGCGGAAGTCGAAGCGGCTCTCGCCGACCTGAAACGTGCCTGCGCGACCGACGAGAACCTGATGTACCCGATCATCACCGCAGCCCGGGCCCGGGTGTCTGAAGGCGAGATGATCGAAGCGATGCAGGAAGTCTTCGGCACCTACACCGAGACCCCCGTCTTTTGAGCGCCACCGCCGTGCCAGAGACCGGACGGAAGATCCGGGTGGTCGTCGCCAAGCCCGGTCTCGATGGTCACGACCGCGGCGCGAAGATCATCGCCCGTGCGCTCCGCGACTCCGGCATGGAAGTCATCTACACGGGCCTCCACCAGACCCCCGAGCAGATCGCCGAGACCGTGATCCAGGAAGACGCCGACGCGATCGGCGTCTCGATCCTCTCCGGCGCCCACATGACCCTCGTCCCGAAAATCGTCGAACTGCTCGAAGCGCAGGGCGTCGACGACGTCCTGATCACCGTCGGCGGCACGATCCCGACCAAGGACATCGAGGCCCTCAAAGAAATGGGAGTCTCCGGCGTGTTCACACCGGGATCACCGACCGACGACATCGTCGACTTCATCCGGAGCGGAGTCACGAAAGACCGCAAGCTTGATTGATGTATTCGGTCTGACGGACTGCGGCAACGAAGACGATCTTGCCCAGGCCGAGATGGTGGCCGGGCGGATCGCCGAGTTCATCGGCAAGGCCGAGAAGACCCTCGTCCTGGCGCTCTACGACATCCGGATTCCCGACCCGATCGGAAAGATCGTGGCCGATGCGTTCCGCGACGCCGCGGCACGCGGGGTGAAGGTGCGGCTGGCGTACAACGACGTCGACGAACACGAATCCGGGAACTTCCTGCCGGCCGTCCACCCGCCGCCCGAGACCAACCCCGCGATCCTTGCCGAGCTGCCGATCGAGACGAAAGGCATCCGCGGCATCCCCGACCTGATGCACCACAAGTACATGGTGCGTGACGAGGCGGCCGTCTGGACCGGGTCGGCCAACTGGTCGATCTATTCCTGGACCCGTCAGGAGAACGTGCTGGCGACCATCGAGTCCTCCGAGCTCGCCCGCGAGTACCTCGAGAACTTCGAGGAGCTGTGGCAGACCGGTGACGTAGACCGGAGCGGCAGGGGAGACCCCAACCCGATCCAGGTCGGCGACGCCACCGTCCGTGCGTGGTTCACCCCGGGGCACGGGGAAGCCCTCGCCCAGCGCATCGCCACCCGCATCGGCACCGCGAAACGCCGGATCCGGATCGCGTCACCCGTCCTGACCTCGGCCCCGATCCTCGGCACCCTCGCCGAGTTCGGCGACCGCCCGGGCGACTTCGACATCGCGGGTGTGATCGACGAGCCGCAGACCGACCGGGTCTTCGAGCAGTGGGCCACTACCCACTCGAAGTGGAAGATCCCGCTGCTCGCAAAGGTCCTTTCGTCCCTGACCTTCTCCGGCAAGAACTCGGTGCCGTGGGGCACGGCAGAACTGCGCAACTTCATGCACGCCAAGGTCACCGTCGTCGACGACACGGTCTTCCTGGGCTCGTTCAACCTGTCCCGCTCGGGTGAAGCGAACGCCGAGAACATGGTCGAGATCGAAGATGCCGCCGTGGCGGAAGCGATGGCGAACTTCATCGACGAGACACGCGGCAAGTACCCGCCCTCGACGGTCCCGGAGATCGCCGGCAAGTTCCGGGGTTGATGGCCATCCTCAGGGGCAAACTCGCTGAACTGACCGACATCGGCATGGACCTGGCGGTCGTGCCCGGGTTCAGCGCGATCGGATTCAAGGCCCGCAAACGGATGTACTCGTGGCAGCCGGTCTGGCTGGAGGGCCGGGTCGTGATGGTCACCGGAGCCAACTCGGGACTCGGCAAGGCGGCCGCACTCGATCTCGCGCGGAGCGGCGCGGAGGTCCACATGGTCTGCCGGAACCGGGAGAAGGGCGAAGCGGCCCGCGACGAGATCGCCGCGGCGTCCGGGGTCGAACCCGCACTCCACATCTGCGACCTGTCCGACCTCGAGTCGATCCGCAAGTTCGTCTCGGAATTCAACGAAGCCGGCGAAGAACTCGACGTCCTCATCAACAACGCCGGTGTGATGCCCCCGGAGCGCGAGAAGACGGCTGAAGGTTTCGAACTGACCTTCGCCACGAACGTGCTCGGGCCGTTCCTGCTGACCGAGCTGCTGATGGACCGGCTGAAGGAGAGCGACGACGGCCGGGTGATCACGATGTCGTCCGGCGGCATGTACTCGAGCGGGTTCGACCTCGACGACCCGGAGCTCGACGACCGGGAATACAAACCGACTGCCTTCTACGCCCAGACCAAACGGGCCGAGGTGATGCTGAGCGAGGAGTGGAACGACCGGCACTCACCGGACGGTCCGACCTTCTACTCGGTCCACCCGGGCTGGGCCGTGACTCCGGGCATGAGCGAAGCCCTGCCGGGTTTCCACAAGGTCCTCGGCCCGATCCTCAGGACCCCGGCCGAAGGTGCCGAGACTGCCGTATGGCTATGCGGAGCGAGCCCGGAAGACGCTCCGGGCGGCGAATTCTACGAGGACCGCAGGCCCCGGCCGAAGCACCGGATCCCGGGCACGGGGGACTCTCCGGATGACCGCCGGGAGCTGTTCGAGCTGTGTGCGCGGCTCACACAAATCGCACCCGATTGACTGGTCAGTCAACTTTCCTCCGTACTCGTTAGAATTGCGCGTCGCATCCGTTTTACGGCTCACCAACTCACCCCCCCCACAAGGAGACTTCTCTTGAAGATTTGCGTCCTGGTGAAAGAGGTGCCAGACGCCGCGGTACAAAAGCGAATCGACACCGGCAGCATGCGGCTCGATCGTAGCGGCGAGAACAACCTCAATCCCTTCGATACCCACGCCATCGAGGCTGCCATGCAGCTCAAAGAAGGCGGCGACCTCCAGGTTGACGAAGTAGTCGCCGTCACCATGGGTCCCGGTTCCGCCCAGCGCGCCCTGCAGAAGGCCGTCGCCCTCGGCGCCGACCGCTCGGTCCATCTTTCCGACGACGCCCTCCTCGGCTCCGACGTCTGTGCCACGGGCCTCGCCCTGGCGAAGGTACTCGAGTCAGAGAGCCCGGACGTCGTCCTCCTCGGACAGCAGTCCGACGACGGCGAGTGCTACACGATCGGTGCCGTCGTGGCCGACCACCTCAAGATGCCCTCTCTGACCCAGGTCGTGAAGATGGACGTCGAGGACGGCAAGCTGCGTTGCGAGCGTCAGGCCGAGTACGGATACGACACGGTGGCCCTCACGCTGCCCGCCGTCATTTCCGTCGGCGACGCGATCAACGAGCCGCGGTACCCCAGCCTCAAGGCGATCATGGGTGCCAAGAAGAAGCCGCTGGACACCAAGTCCGCCGGTGATGTCGACATCGATCCCGGTCAGGTCGGCGAAGCCGGCTCACAGACCACCGTCATCGCTCTGAACCCGCCGCCCGAGAAGCAGGCCGGCGAGATCATCGAAGACGAAGACACTGCCGAGACGGTCGAAAAGATCGTTGCTTGGCTCGACGAAAGGAAGCTGATCTGATGGCCGGCATCCTGGTTTACGCCCTGCATGACGACGAGGGCAACTTCAACAAGAACTCGCTCGGCGCCCTTTCAGAGGCCGCCAAGCTGGCCGGTGAGCTCGGTACCGAAGCCGCTGCGGTCATCGTCGGAGACATCTCCGACGAAGGCGCTGCCGGACTCGGCAACTACGGGGTCACCAAGGTCTACCGCGCGAAGAACGTGAAGGAGGGCCTCGCCCAGCCGATCGTGGACGTGATGGCCAAGGTCATCACCGAGAACGACTTCTCCTATGCGCTGTTCGGCGGCGGTTTGCTCGGATTCGAGATCGGAGCCGGACTCACGGCCCGCCTCGGCGCCGGCGTGACCATGGAAGTCACCAAAGTCAAGGTCGACGGGGGCAAGCTGATCTCCGAGCGCCCGATCCTGCAGGACTCCCAGATCGCCGACGTCGGTTACGTCAGCGAGCCCGGCATCATCATCGGCCGCCTCAACGCGTTCGACACCAAGGAGACCGGCGGAACCGCCGAGATCGTTGATGTCGACGTCGAGCTGTCCGAGTGGTCGACGAAGGCCGAACTGATCACCCGCGGGGAGCAGCGCGGCGCCGACATCGACATCGAAGCAGCCGACGTGCTGATCGGTGGCGGTCGTGGCCTCGGTTCCGCCGAAGGCTTCGACGGTGCCCAGGCACTCGCCGATTCGTTCGACAACTCCGCTGTCGCCGCGACGCGTGCCGTCGTGGACGCCGGCTGGTGGCCCTACGCCGGACAGATCGGTCAGACCGGCAAGACGGTCGCGCCGAAGCTGTACCTGGCCGTCGGTGTTTCCGGCGCCATCCAGCACAAGGTCGGAATGCAGAACTCCGAGAACATCGTCGCGATCAACAAGGATCCGAACGCGCCGATCTTCGAGTTCTCCGACCTCGGAATCGTCGGTGACCTCAACAAGATCATGCCCAAGCTCACCGAGGCCATCAAGGCCAAGAAGGGCTAAAGGCAAGCATCACTCAGGCATCCGGAGGGCGGTGCGGGAACCCGCGTCGCCCTCCGAGGTCCTGACTAAGCTTTCTCCCCAAAGTTCGTTTCCCCGAAAGGATCGTCCGAATGCCCCCCGTAGCGCCCTCAGAGTTTCCACCCCCCTTCAGCTCCGAAAGCGTAATCGCCCG
>JBPPMI010000292.1:0-4141 GCA_051305975.1 Solirubrobacterales bacterium | reverse complement strand
ATCCAAGGGCCTGACGAGGTTCTCGAACCGATCGACACCGGCAGGCAATTCCCCACGGCATGGTCTCCCGCAGGAGGAGCGAGGTTCCTCGACTCGCTCATGTTGGCCAGAAATCAGGTATTCCGTGGGCCGGCGAGATCAAGATCAGACCCAATCCCCGGTCGGTCCCGAATCGGTATTACCGTCATGGTGTTCCGCAGGCTGCTCTGTACGCGGATTTCATTCGTAATGACAGCGAGGTTGACGAGTTTTTTGGGTCCGAACTGGGGATCGACAGGGCCTCCGAATGTAAAGCGGCACTGATCGTTCCTTTGGATCAGGGCGACGACTACGCAAGCGGCTTGGACGCACTTGAATGGCTCGCCAGCTGCTTTGGCGTTTCATTGCTGAAGGTTGACGACGCCTGACTCGCCCCGCAAATCGCCTGATCCGGAATCGCGGGTCTTCCCAATGCCGGGAAGTCGACCCGCATCGTGGGATCTTTTCGATGGAACATACGTCACTCGCAGATTGCGACGGGTAGCAGGTCTCGAAGGTCGGCTCCCGGTCGAAAACTGCGCGGAAAGTGCTTGACTGCACCATTTGGACGTTCTTCCGGGACACCGCTCGAACCTTCCCCAGCGGTCAAGCCAGATACGAAGTGCGCCCGACTGGATTCGAACCAGTGACCTTCGGTTTCGTAGACCGACGCTCTATCCAGCTGAGCTACGGGCGCCAGTGGCTGGGAGCCGAAGCTCCTGAATCGGAGATTGTATGGATCGTGCGGTGGTTGCGCTCTCAGCGGACCCGGAAGCGGATCTTCCTGACCTTCGAGCGGTTCTTCGCCGCATCGGTCAGGACCAGTCTCGCAACCTGGCGACCCCGTCTGAGTCTTGGCAACAGGACCTGGCTCGTCTTCAGGGTCACCTTCTTCCCGACGACTCTTCCGCCCACCTTCACGGTCAGCGTTGCCGGTTCGGATGCGCGGAACCTGATTCTCGCCTTCCGTCCCGCCTTCGGCGAAGCCGGCCTGAGGCGCACCTTCCCGACGAACTTCGGGGCCTTGCGATCGGGGCCCTTGCCGGTGCGGCCCTTCATCGTCCCGTTCGCGCTGGCGCCCTGGAGCCGCCGCTCGCCAGCGAAGGCCGCGGTGTAGCCGGTCGTCACGGCGGGGTTGAAGCTCTTCAGGTTCACGGAGCACCAGGCCTGGCCGGACGCATCCGTGATCGCCGAGCAGAGCGCCGTGCCCCCGGTCGCCACGAAAGAAACCGTCTGGCCCGCGAGCGGATCTCCGTCGCGGGCCTTCACGAGACGGGCGGAAGGAGAGACGCGGGTAGACGCACCCCACCAGGCGACCGGTGCGGCGGCCGCCGAAAGTGAGGTCTCCGCGACGACCGTGAAGTCGACCGCGGCGGAACCGGTGTTGCCGACACCGTCGGTCGCCTGGACCGAGAGCTCGTGATCGCCCTGGAGACCGTCGGTCAGCTCCTCAGTCGTATGCGGTGACGTGCAGGCAGCCCAGGGTCCTTCATCGATACGGCACTCGAACGTCGCTTCTTCGTTGCTCGAGCTGAACGCGAAGGTGGGGGTCCGATCGGTCGATGCCCCCGGCTGCTGGTCGATCGTGACCTCGGGTGTGGTGGTATCGATGTCGAGCAGCACAGTCCCGGACCCGATCGCCGCCCCCGAATCATCGAGCACCCGGAGTTCGCCTTGGAGCGTGCGTCCGGCTCCGGCATCGGCCGCGCCGGGTGTGATCGTCGCCCCGACCGGCCAGGTGGCACCGCTCGGACGTGGTGCTTCTTCGTCATCGGTGGTGATCTCTCCGAAGCCGGAACTCGTGATCGAGTCGCTGTAGTCGAACGCGGTCGGCCCTCCGGGAAGGTCATAAGGAACGACCACGACCCTGTAGTCGCCGGGCTCCGGGTTTGCCTCGCTCACCGCTTCTTCCGAGTCCGCGCGTTCACTGGCGTCGATGTCGACGCAGTCCGGGTCGCAGCGCTGCAGGTAGAGATCGAGGTCGGCATCCGGGTCCGGGTTGCCGGTCGACGCGGAAACGGAGGTAGCCCCTTCGGGAACCGTCAGGTCGTACGCGAGTTCAGTGGTTCCCGAGATCGTCGGCCGTTCGATGCTTGTGCTCGAGAGCGTCCCTCCGGTGAGAAGCCCGGTGAACGGGGCCCCGTCGTTGGTGACTTCGTAAGTCCGGTCCACGGGGTCACGGCTGCCGACCCGGATGTAGTCGGCTTCCGGCGAAACGGAAGCGTTGAGGATCGTCGCTTTCAGATTCCAGGGCGATTCCTGCTGGCTCGAACGGTAACCGCCTTCGACGGCGATCTCCCAGACTCCCGGGATCGGGTTCTCGACGACACGCGCCGTCGGCGAACCAGCACTGCAGCCTGCCGTGGTGGCCGGGACGAAACACTCCCGCGTGCCAATGTCTTCGACCGGCAGTCCGTACGGATCGATCCGCTGGAAACGTATCTGGCCATCGGCCGGCGAGTTGCTGCCACCCCTGAGCTCCACCCGCAAGGCGCTGGCACCTTCGGGCACGTCGATCAGAACGCCCTGGCCGTCGGCCCGCCTCACCGTTCCGCTCTTTTCGATGGTCCAGCCGGCACCGGGGTCGGTTGCGAAGACGACGTTCTGGGTGTTCAGGTCGATGCCGTTGGTCGCGGGATCGTCCAGCTGCATGACGGCCGAATGAATGCCATTCGCGGCCGGGGCGATGTCGACGGGGATCTGGACCGGTGTGTTCAGCGGCAGGGCCACCGAGGCTGCCGTGCTGAAAGTGCCGTCGTTGCCCTTCCAGGAGATACCGAAGTTCTGGGAGCCCGCGTCACCTGTGGTTCGGGTGAGCGTGTAGTTACGGGTGAGCTCGTCACCGGCCTTCACGCCTTCACGCTCGTGGATTCCGCTGCCGATTCCAGCCGGATTCAGGAACTCGCTGAGTACCGTGTTGACCGGGACCTCCGCTTTGATCTTCGGGGGTGCGACCGGTGCCACCTGGCTGAGCTGCGTCCAGGCCGCATCGATGTCGATCAGCCCGGTGCCCTGCCCGTACGCACCGACGCCCGGGATGAAATCACTGGTCGAGATCATCGCGTTCCGCAAAGCGACCGGCGACGGGTTCTCACCGAACTCGTTCTTGTAGGCACCGACCAGCAGGGCGGCATCGCCCGCCGCCAGCGGGGAGGACATTGACGTGCCGTTGTACATGGCGTAACCCGGAGGCAGGCCGAAGGTGCCCGCCACCGGGGATCCCGGCAGCCAGGGCTGAATGGTCGAGATCGCCGAACCCGGAGCGACCAGATCGGGCTTCATCGCGCCCGACTCACTCGGTCCCCTGGATGAGAACGGCATCAGCATCTGGTCCGGTTCCACGGTCGCGCCGTAGTTGGCGAGCCAGGTCTCCTTGGAGATCGAAGCGCCGACCGAAACCACATCCGAAGTGGTGCTCGGGTCGCCGACCGTGTTGGCGCCGGTTCCCGAGTTGCCGGCAGAGATGAAGATCTGCATACCCGTCTTGTCGATCAGCCGGTTGTAGAGCTCGGCCCTTGCGCCGCTTCCGTCGTTGAGTGCGGGGAGTCCACCGACCGACATGTTGGCCACGTCGGCGCCGTTCTCCGCGGCGTAGATCATGCCGTCCATCATCGCGCTGTTCAGGCAGCCGTCGGAGGCCAGGCAGACCTGGATCGACATGACCTGCGCACCAGGTGCGGCACCACCCATCGCTCCACCGAACATCTCGTTGGCCGCCGTGATGCCGGCAACGTGACTGCCGTGGCTGCCACCGGCGATGCCGATGTCGACCCACGAGCCTTCGTCTTTCGCCGGGTCGTACTCCGACCGGTCGGTCTGGACGGTGAAGCTCAGAGATTCGGCGATCGCGGTCCCGGGGTCGTCTTGACCGAGCGTGCCCACGTCTCCATTTACCTTCAGGTCGATAATCGGCGTTTCGTCAGTGAAGTCGAGGTCCTGATCGGTGTCGACCAGCACACGGTTCGAATCGCGGTTCTGGATGACACCGAAGGTCTCGCCCTTGACACCGTCGCGGTCGAGGTCACCGAGGAGCTCTCCTCCCGCGAGGTCGAGCCGGTCCTCGACGAGCGTGCCGAAAGCAAACGGGCCACCCGTCGCCGGCGCGGTCCAGGTGTCCCCGAGG
>JBPPMI010000291.1:0-2037 GCA_051305975.1 Solirubrobacterales bacterium | reverse complement strand
GCCGCCCGGCGCTGCATGCCCTGCCCCGCAGGTAGAGTCACCGGTCCGTTCCGGGGTGGGGTAACTGGTTAACCCACCGGGTTTTGGTCCCGGTAATGGAGGTTCGAGTCCTCCCCCCGGAGTAGCTGAAGTTCTAGCGGCAGCCGGTGCGGCATGCACATCGGATTGAGTTCAGTTTCCGAGTACCTCGGTGATTAGCGACCTGTGCGACCTGTGGGGCCGGGTAGGCCGGGCCGCAACTTCGTGGTTCCCTCTGCGTTCTATAGGGTGGTCACGTGCTCGCGGGTTGGGGGATGTGGGCAGCCACGGGAAATTAACTGGAGAGGAACCAAAGAGTTCATGCGCAAGCTTCTTGCTGTTCTGGGTGTCGTATCGGCATCCCTGATTTTTGCCCCGTCCGCCAACGCGGTCATAACCGACGTCCTCGATGGGGATCTGACCTGTGGTGTCGTCACGACCGAGGGCAACGTCTCTTCTTCGCTCGGTCAGCGCTGGTGCGGCAGCATCCCCGCCTCCGTCACCGGACGCACCACTCCCGCGATTCCGACTCAGGAACCGGTTCCGCCGGGTACTCCCGCGAATCCGGCGGTCCGAAGTACGCACAAGACCTTCGACGGCGTCCCGCTCGACGTCAACGTGGCCTTCCCGCCAGCCCCCGTCGGCGGTGACACCAATTGGCCGGTAGTCGGCATGTACCACGGCTACGGCGGATCCAAGATGAAGTTCAACGAGATGCAGCGCTGGCTCGACAAGGGCTACGCCGTCTTCTCTCTTACCAACCGCGGTAGCGGCGAGTCCTGCAACACAGCCGGATCGAATGCCGCAGACACGACGGGTTGCGCCAAAGGCTACGTCCACCTGATGGATCCGCGTTTCGAGATCCGTGACGCCCAGAACTTCCTCGGCGAGCTCGTCGACGAGAACGTGATCGCCCCGGACAAGATCGCCGCAACCGGTGGTTCCTATGGCGGCAGTGAATCGATGTGGTTCGGTGCCCTCAAGAACCGCATGATGAACCTGGACGGCTCGCTCGTCCCCTGGCGGAGTCCGGCCGGCGTTCCGATGGAGACCACCGTCGCCACCCCGAATATCCCGTGGACCGACCTGCTGCAGTCACTCGCCCCGAACGGCGACACGCTGGACTACCTGAAGGACGGCAAGTTCAACGGCAAGATCGGCATCATGAAGGAATCCTACGTTCAAGGTCTTTTCGCGTCCGCCCGAAACGCACCGATCGGCACCGACCCGGATGCAGACCTGGCGACCTGGTACGCGCGTCTCAACCAGGGCGAGCCGTACCCGGACGCGGTCTCCGATGCGATGGCGGAGGAGATCACGCAGTTCCATTCCTCTTACTACCTCGACCCCAGTACGGCCCCGGCACCGATGCTGATGTCGCCGGGCTTCACCGACGACCTCTTCCCGGTCGACGAAGTCATCCGCTATTACAACCGGACCAAGGCCCAGTACCCGGGTGCGAAACTCGGCATCTTCGCTGGCTCGTTCGGCCACTCCCGTGGCCAGAGCCAGAGCAACGTCACCACCGCGCTCCGCAACCTGGAGAACGACTGGGTCGACCACTACATGAAGGGCGTCGGCACCGAACCGGAGTCCAACGTCGTGGCCTACACCCAGACCTGCCCGAACGGGACGGACGGCGATGGCCCCTTCACCGCGGCAAACTGGGCTTCACTCGCCCCGGGTGAACTGGTGCTGAAGGACACCGCGGGCCCCAACACGATTGCGCCGAACGGCGGCAGCCCGACGGCCTCGGGCCTGTTCAACCCGCTGGGCGCCGGCGTCACCGCCTGCACCGAGGCGTCCGGTGCGGTCGAGCCCGGCTCGGCCAGCTACGACCTCGACCCGGCCCCCATCGACGGCTACACCGTCCTCGGTTCCGCCACGGTGATCGCCAAGATCACGGTCGCGAACGGCGCGAACTCGCAGATCGCGGCGCGCCTCGTCGACCTCGACGGAGAGGGCAACAAGACGCTCATCTCGCGCGGGACCTGGCGCCCGGATGCCTCCGGCTTCCAG
>JBPPMI010000290.1:0-3139 GCA_051305975.1 Solirubrobacterales bacterium | reverse complement strand
GATAGGCCCGACTCCGAACGCGATCCGGTCGACCGGCTGGCCGCGGCGATCCTCGACACCCTTGTCGAACGCCGACACGCCGATCCGGTCACCGACGAGACGATCGACCAGGCGATCCGCGCCGCGGTCGATTGCCGAGGTGACCACCGCGACCGGTCGCATCGCACCGTAGCTGTCGACCACCGAGGACGAGTATCCGTTGACCAGAGTCACAGCCAATCCGGCAGCAGCAACCGCCAGCACGGTCAGCAGCACAGCCCGTCGGCGGCGGTTCACCAGTTCACCCGGACGGGCGATCTCCCGGCTTGGGCCGATGACGAAGCAGGCAGGGTGAGCACTGCCTTGGAACCGTCACCGGACAGTTCGACGTCCAGACGGCCGTCGTGGTCCTGGGCGATCTGCCGGACCAGGTCGAGTCCGTGGCCGTGACGGCGATCGCCGCCGGGCAGGTGACGTCTGGGGCCATCGGCATCGCAAAGCCTCCTACTCGGCCGGCCGCTGTCGATCACCTCGACCTTCACCCATCGGCCGACCGCGAGCCCGTTCACGGTGATCGAAGGCCCGCCGTGCTCGATCGCGTTGAGGATCAGGTTCTCGACCGCCCCGGAGATCGCGGTTCCGTCCCCCCGGATCAGGGCGTCGGGGCCGGCCCAGCGCAGGTTGACCTCGGAGCCACCGAGGCGGGCCCTCGACTGCCACCGCCGAACGCAGGCGTCGACCATCAGGCGGCAGGCCAGGAGTTCACGATTGCCCTTGCTACCGGGGAGCCCGTTGAGCTGACGGTCGAGGTCAGCGAGGGCCCGGATCGCCTGCCAGACCGAGCCGGCCGCGGGGACCGGGGACGGAGACCGGACCTCGGCGGTGGCCAGGGCCAGTGCCTGGAGCGGCCGCCGGACTTCGTGAAGTGCGCGGTTCAGTGCGGTGCGCCGCTGATTCCACCGCCAGGACTGTGCAGCAACGACCAAGCCGAGGACCACCGGTGCGAGCCAGTTGGTCCCGGCGGGCACCAGTACTTCGCTCATGGCGAAACCAGCCTGTAGCCGACGCCCCAGCAGTTCACGATGAACCTGCCTTCGTCGGGATCGAGCTTCCGGCGCAGGCGGCTGGCATGCGCTTCCAGCGTGCGGGTATGACCCAGGGAGCGATAGCCCCAGACGTCCCGCAGCAGTTCTTCCTTCGAATAGACGCGGGTCGGCTGTTCGGCGAGTGCACCGAGCAGGGCGAACTCCTTGCTCGAGAGCTCGATCGGCCGGCTGCCCACCTTGACCGTGCGTTCGGCCCGGTTGATCGTGATCTCACCGGCCTTCAGCAGGTCGACCCGCTCACCGGAGCGGCGGCGCAGCACCGCGCTGATCCGGGCCAGGAGCTCGCCGTACTGGTACGGCTTGACCACATAGTCGTCGGCCCCCTGTTCCAGTCCGCGGATCCGGTCACGCTCGGTACCGCGGCCGCTGAGGATGATCACACCCATCCCCGGGTCGAAACGGCTGAGCGACCGGTCGGGCTCGCGGATCTCGCGAAGGACGTCGAGCCCCGATGCGTCGGGCAGGCTCAGATCGAGCAGCAGCAGGTCCGGGGAATTGAACTGGCAGAGACGCAGGGCGTCGGCGGCGGTCGGCGCGGCGAGCACTTCATACCGGTCCGCCGACAGGTGGTCACTCAGCAGTTCCAGGGTGGGCCGGTCGTCTTCGCAGATGACAAGTTTCGCTATGACATCTCTCTCAGGCAGCATGCCCGCCTAAGCCCCGGGGTCCGGAACCTCTCCCCCCTGTGACCGATCCGGAACGAGTTCGAGCACCGATCGTGCCTTTTTCGAGAAGAGACACCTCCGTGACGGCACCCCGAGGCACCGGCGCACTACGTTCCCGGACCCGTCGAGGAAGAAGATGTCAATCGCAAAACGCATGCCGAAGGTGTGGACCGACCGGCACCCGGGGATGAGCAGCCCAGTTCCGGCCCTCCCGGAGTCGAGGTGCGAGAGTCCCAGCAGCCGGGAAGAAACCGAGGTGGCAACTGGCACCGCGACTCCCGCGACAGTCTGCCGTGGCAGGTTCGCCAGGCGGCTCGAGTTGTCGAACTCGTCCTTCGGATCCGGGTCCATCCGAGCTTCAGGCTCCGCAGCCGGCGACTCGCCCCCTTAGTGCCCGTTGTGGGAAACGGGGCGTCTTTAACAACTCTGCAACAGGACTTGTCGGGTGCAACCCCTTGTTCAGCGCCGGTGCGAAAGCCTCGACCAGAGGCCTCACACGGCATGATCCCCCGGCGCCTTCAACTCTCGCTTCAACTCAACGCTTCAAATCTTGTCCGGCGCGTTTGGCTCACAAAGTGGAACGAAAACAAACCCGAAGAGGCAACTACGAGTCGGGCACCGACTACGTGCTCGAATACGCCAACCTGCGATTCGCGTTCAACGAACGTGACTTCAGCCAGCGTGTCGAACAGGCAGCCGTGCGCCTGGGATTCGTCGAACCCGGCCTCACCCACGGGGAGCTCCACGACCTGCTCCACCTCGCCGTCTCCGGCGAGATCGAAGAACCGTCTTCGCAGCTCGGAGTCCACGTCACCCATCACTGGGAAGACCTCTCCGGCCCGTCGAACCAGAGCTTCGTCCACTGGATCCGCCGTCTAGTCTTCCGCGGTGCCTGGCTCGACCAGCGCGTCAAGGAAGGCGAACTCGACATCGTCTTCGACGAAGAGCGCCAGTCCTTCGGTTACATCCAGCCCGACCGGGGGCCAGAAATGATCGAGCTCGCCAAAGAGCCCTCGTGGAAGCGCGTCAGCTTCCGTAACCGCTGATTCGGTCTACGGCGCTGGCGGGCGCACTCGAAGTAAAGAATGGTTGCCCCCTGTCCGAGTCTCGCTGAGTTCTGGATAACTGCATCCAAGTTGGTGTTTCCGGTTTCAGCCAGAGACTCGGCAACGTGAGTAAAACCAACTTGGATGTCTCGACCAGCTGACCGGTCCATGCCAGTTACCTTTCGGCGGCCTAGACGGCTACTCGGTGCCTGAACCCTCGTTGGCTGTCCCCGGCTTTGCCTGTGGGCCGGTCCTTCCGTCCACCGTTAATACGTGGGGTGGGGGTGTTCCCGCCCGGAGCTCCCGCGGTGAGGACGGGAACACCCCCATCCCGCGCCAACAC
>JBPPMI010000289.1:0-17824 GCA_051305975.1 Solirubrobacterales bacterium | reverse complement strand
GGGGGGGGGGGGTGTCCCCGCGGGGAGCTCCGGCGGTGCGGCCGGCAACGCCCCCACCCCGCGCCACCAGCAGGCAACCCAAAGCCCCGCCTAAAGTTTGCCGAGTAGTTCTTCGTTCGACGATGAATCGTTGATCAGCTCTACGAGCCTCTCTGCTGCCGGGATCGGCTCCATTTCCTTCAGTTCCGCGCGGAGGCGGCGCAAGGCGTCGAGCTCCTTTTCGGTCAGCACCGCTTCCTGTCCCGACAGGGCGCAGGAGGAAACGTCGAGCGACGGCTTGATGCCGGCGGCTGCGAGTCCAGAATCGAGGCGGATCGTGGCGTTCTCGGTGGTGTGGACCGCGTCCATCACGGCCTGGTCACCGGGTGAACCCCAGAGGGCCGTGGCGATGACGGTGACCGAACCGGCGCTCTCTTCTTCGAGTTCGCGGCCGGTTCCGAAGAACGGCTTGACCGCTCCGGCGTCACCGTAGGCGTTGCCGAGACGGGTGAGGGAGTCGACGATGATGACGACGTCCTCCCCGGCCTCCGCCTGGCGTTTGACCTTCGAAAGGGCGCGTTCGGCGACTCGGATCTGCTCGTGGGCGCCGAGGTCGGCGGGTGCGGCCTCGATCTCGACTCCGGGGACCTCGCGGGCCCAGGCGGTCACTTCTTCAGGTCGTTCGTCGACCAGCAGTACGGTCACGTCGGTGCCTTCTTCGGTGCCGCCGACGATGGCGCGAGCCAGCGAACGCAGGAAGCTGGTGCGGCCGGCGCGCGGCTGTGCTTCGACCAGCACTCGCTGCCCGTAGGCGAGTGGGGCCAGGAGGTCGACCGAACGGGCGAGGATATCTTCACTGTCGGCTTTCAGGGGGATGTGACGGTGTGGGGCGACCGGGGTGAGACCTTCGAAGGTCGGGCCGCGCTCGTCCTGCGGCGGCTCGCCGTTCACGGTTTCGACCCGGACGAGAGAAGGACGGCGCTCACCGCGGCGGGCCGGACGAACCGGGCCGCTCACTTCGTCTCCGCTCCGGAGCTGGCAGCGGCGGATCTGGGCCGGCGACACGTATACGCCGGCTTCCGGGGCGTCTTCGGACTTCAGCAGTCCGCTGCCGCGGGGCAGGACGTCGAGTACGCCGGTCACTTCGGTCAATTCGGGCTTCGAATCGCCCTTTTCGGAGTCACCCGAGTCGGAACGGTCTCCGTGCGGCTCACGATCGCCTCCGCCATCACGGCTTCCCTCACGCCGGGACCGGTCCCGGCCCCCGCGGCGGCGGCGGCGGCCGGGACGGGCACCGCCCCTGTCTTCGCCCGACCGTCCACTCGAACCGTGGTCGCCGGATCCTCCGTCTCCGTCGGACAACTTGTCCACCAGGTCTTCGCGGCGGAGCTTGCGGAATCCGTCGATCCTGGCCTTGCCGGCGAGCTCGTGGAGCTCAGCGAGGCTCTTGCTTTCGAAATCAGTCATCTCTCTTACCTATCTCGGGCAGTCACGTGGCTGCGACTCGTTGCCCGATTCAGTTCGTGGCACCAGTGTGGCGCCAGAACGATTTGTATCGGGCAAGGTTATTGAAGCGCCTCGCTCCGGGGCCAGCGGGTTGGTCCGGTCAGGCGGCGCCGGCCGGGTTCAGTCCCTCTGCCAGTGCCGTTTCGAGCCAGGCCTGCGTCTGCCGGTCGATTTCATCCTCCGACCAGCCCAGGCTGTGGGCCATCACCTCTGCCACCCGCCTCACCGATGGGGCCGTGTCGAGGCTGGAGGCCGCCGTCAGACCGACCCGGGTCCGGCGAAGAAGAACGTCAGCGATCGAACCGGCCTGCTCGAGTTCCACCCCGACCGTGACTTCGGCCAGGAGGTCGGGCCGCCCTTCCACTATCGGTTCCGCGAGGTCCGGGTCCGACTTGATCAGCTGGAGGACACCACGGGCGGCATGGCCGTACCGGAACGCAAGCTGGTTCAGCGATTCCTCGGAGATGCCTTCGGGCGCGTCGAGCATACCCGGATCGACTTCCATGCCGAGCGGGATGTCCGCCGTCTGGCAGCGGGCTTCACGCCCGGAACGCTCGACTATGCGGTCGACGGTCTGTTTGGCCATGCGCCGCCAGGTGGTGAGCTTGCCGCCGGTGATCGTCAGCATCCCCGATGACGTTTCGTAGAGTTCGGCACGCCGGGAGATGTCTACCGATTTGCGCGGGTCACCGGTGCTGATCAGTGGCCGCACGCCGGCATACGCTCCGACGATGTCCTTCTCGGAGAGCTGTTTGCCGGAGAAGGGGTTGATCGCTTCGAGCAGATACTCGATGTCGTCGGTCCGGGGTGAAACCTCTTCGATGCCGCCGTCGTGATCGACGTCGGTGGTGCCGACCAGCGTGCGCCCGTACCAGGGCAGCGCGAAGATCCCTCGGCCGGCGCCCGCGGGCACAACACAGGCGGCTCGCCCCATGTCGAGGTCATCGGTGGAGAAGAGCAGGTGGGCACCCCGGCTGGGCGCGATCCTCGGGATGTGTTCTTCGTCCTCGAGTTCGCCCGGGCGAATCCGGTCGGCCCAGACCCCGGTCGCGTTGATCACGTTGTCGGCCTCGACCGAGACCGTCTCGCCCGATTCGGCGTCGGTGAATTCGACCCCGGCGGCCTTGCCGCGCTTCTCGGTGACGGCGGTGACCTGGGCCCCGTTCAGGCACACGGCACCGAACCGTTCGGCTTCCCCGAGGATGGTCAGCACCAGGCGCACGTCGTCGGTCTGGCAGTCGTAGAAGAGGTAGGCGGATTCCGGGTCACGGTCGGCCAGGGCCGGCACCATGTCGAGGACCTCGTCGCGGTCGATCGTCCGGTGGCGGTCGGGTGACCAGTCGCCGGCCGCCTCGCCCGGACGGCGCCGGCGACGGGATTCCCGCCGGCGGCCACGACCGCCAACTCCGGCGAGCACGTCGTACGCGTTCAGGCCGATGCCGATCTTCCGGTCGCGTTTCTCGTCCTTCAGCGTAGGAACCAGGAAGGGAGTCGGGTAGACCAGGTGGGGCGCGAGCTCGACCATCAACTCCCGTTCGAGCAGTGCTTCCCGGACCAGGCCGAGATCGAAATTCTCGAGATAACGCAATCCGCCGTGAACCATCTTCGATGACCGGGACGATGTCCCGATCGCGAAATCCCGGCCTTCGAGCAGTGCGACCGAGTACCCGCGTGAAGCGGCATCGAGCGCCACACCGGCACCAGTGATCCCGCCACCGATCACGACGACCTCGAACCGCTGGCCGGCAATCGCTTCGAGCGAGGCAGCGCGACTCAGCAAACCGTCACCAGTCCATCCGCCGCGCGAGCAGGACCGTGCCACCGGCCAGCCCGCCCGAGACCACCAGGAAGATCAGGACCGCAATCACCGGCGAGGGTTCATCGCCCTGGCGCGAGGCGGCCAGGACGGCTTCGGTCGGGGCGACCGGTACGACCGGGATGTCGGTGCCGAGTGGCGGGGTCTCGTCAGTATCGGAAGTGACCGGGTCGGGAGCGGCCGCGATGTCGTTGGACGAACTCCCGCCGTTGCCGGAGTCCCCGCTGCCTGATCCTGACCCCGAATCGGAACTTGATCCGCTGGTTCCACCGGAAGAACTCGAGTCGTAGAGGTTCGGAGTAACGGTGCTGCTCGAACTGCTGGATCCGGGGCTGACGCCGCCGCTGTTCGTGTTCACCGGGTCATCTTCTTTTTCTTCGAGCGGAGGCTGCTTGACCGGCAGGGTCTCTCCGGCGATCGCGATCGCGGTGTCCGCGGTCACCCAGACGCGGGTCTGGTCGCTGGACTTCGAGTACCAGACGCTGCCGTCGTCGGTCTGGCGTGCGAGCAGGTAGTCGAGCCCGGAATTGCCGTTGCTCTTCAGGTACTCACGGCTCTTGCCGGAAGCCATCGCACCCTGGATGGCGAGCGCCGTGGTCTGGGAGTTCACGGTTCCGGAGTTGGCCCAGCCGCCGGAGTCCTTCTGGGTCTTCTTGAGGTACTTCACCGCCGGCCGGATGTTCTTCTTGCCGTGCATGATCTGGAGCACGGTGCCCGTCGAATCGGGGTCGCTCTTGGCCTTGCTCGTGATGCCCCAGCCGCCGGAGTCGAAGTTCTGGGCGGAGATCAGCCATTTGATGACCCGCTTCTTGGCTTCTTCGGCTTCGGCCGACCGGAACGCCAGGGCGGCGTAGGCGGAAACGTTGACGTTGTCGCCGTACGAGTTCTTCTTGCCGCGGCGCACATGGAGGGCGGTGACGAGGTCCCGGCCCTTGAAGTCCCGCGGGTTCTGCCCGACAGTCTTCAGCGCCAGGATCACGAGGGCGAGGTCGGAGGCGTCGTCGAGCTTCTTCCGGTTCGCCAGCAGGTACTTGTACGGGTTGTTGCCACCCGTCTTGACGTCGAGCGGATTGATTCCGGTTGCGGCGAGACCGAGCATCGAACGCGCGGTCATGCCGACCGATGACGTCCCGTCGGGCGACGACGGAAAGCCGCCGTCGTCGTTCTGCTGTCCCCGGAGCCAACTGCCGGCCAGCGCGGCTTCGTCCGAGGTCGAAGCCGCCTTCGCGGACGGTGTGGCGACGATCGCGACCATCGAGATCGCGATGAGCAGAGTTCCGGCAACGGGTGTCACCTGCCGCCATTCGAAGCGTTCGCGGAACCGGCGCAGCGCAGCGATCATCGCCGGGCCGACCGCCAGGGCGAACAGGACGTTGCCGGCTATGTGTGCCAGATCGAATGGAATCGCTCTCACCTCCAATGCAAGGTACCGGTCCAGCGTCATTTCCCCCCCGAATGCGACCATCGCCTGAAAATTCATCCAGAGGCCGAAGACGAGTCCCGCAGCGCCACAGGCCAGGGCGAGCACCAGCCGGCTGCTCCGGCCGCGGGTCAGGTGGACCAGCGCGCCGCCGGCCACGCCGGTCATTCCCCACCCGACCATCTGCCACGGGGTCCACACACCCTGGCCCAGCCAGAAGTTGGAGACCAGCCCGCCGAGTGCCCCGACCGCGAATCCGGGCGCCGGGCCGAGCGCGAAGCCCGCGAAGAAGACGATGTCGGTCGTGGCCACCACGTTGGGGATCGGCGCGAGCACTATCCGCCCGGCGACCGCGAGCGCTGCCAGTACCGCCACCAGCGCAACGACCTGCGAAGGCGGGCGCGAACGCTCGTACCAGAGCATGCCGCCGCCGAGCGCCAGCATCAGGACGATCAGAGTGACGGCCTGCCAGGTCACGCCGGCTCCTCCCTGCCGATCACGGCGTCGAGCCAGCGGGCTCCGTCTCCCACGCTGACGAGACCTGGCCGGTCCAGCACTCGGGCAACCTCGGAGGCGAAGTACCAGCCGCCCGAAAGGACGGTCCCGGTATCGGCGTCGGCGATCAGTTCGCCATCGCCGAGCAGAACCACCCGATCGGCGAAGGTGACGGCGAACTCGACGTCGTGGGTGGAAATCAGCAGTGCGGCACCTCGCTCCGAGAGGCGGGTGACCAGCTCGCTCAAGCCGTCCTTCAGTCCGCGGTCCATGCCGCGGGTCGGCTCGTCGAGGGCGACCAGGCCCGGCAGGGTGTCGCCTTCCATCCGCCCGGCGAGCGCGATCGCCAGGGCCAGTCGCTGCCTTTCCCCGCCCGAGAGGTCCCGCGGGTCGCTTTCGGGGTCGAGGTGAAGGCCGACGGCATCGAGGGCCGCTCCTCCGGCCGCGCCGGAGAGCTCGTCGGAGATGCTTTCACGCACGAGGTAGTCGCCGGGGTTCTGGGTCAGGAGCCCGATACCACCGGGCACCTCGACCTTTCCCTTGACCGGATCGATCAGGCCCGCAGCTGTCCGCAGCAGGGTCGATTTGCCGGCGCCGTTCCGGCCCATCAGGGCGACCCGTTCACCGGGCTCGATCTCGAGGTCGATACCCCGCAGGACGTCGACCGGCCCGTCGCCCGGGTCGAGTTCGACCCAGATGCCTTTCGACCTGAGCGCCTTTCCCTTGCGGGAAACTGTCGGACTTTCGGCCCCGGGCGCAGGCCCGTCGGTCCCGGGGCCGGGCTCGAGCCCACGCAGCCGCAGGGTCGCCCGTGCGTCGCGGACCCCGACCGGCAGCGGATCGATGCCCGCGCAGGAGAACATGCGAGCGGCCGGAGTCGCGAGCGCCGGGTCGGTGCCGATCGCGTGTTCGAGGAACTCACGTGGACCTCCGTCGAAGGCAATTCGGCCGCGGTCCATCGCGATCACCCGGTCGGCGGCGGCGAGGCATCGCTCGAGCCGGTGCTCGGCCAGGACGACGGCGACGCCCCATTCCTCGTTCAGCCGGCGAAGCAGCCAGATCAGTTCGTCGCCGGCCACGGGATCGAGCTGCGAGGTCGGTTCGTCCAGCAGGACCAGTGGCGGCCGGGTGACCAGCGCAACCGCGAGGGCGACCCGCTGCATCTCGCCGCCCGAGAGCGTGGTCACGGTCCGCGGCAGAAGGTGCGGGATGTTCAGGGCGAGGGCCACCTCTTCGACCGCCCGGGCCCGCTCGGCCGGATGGTCTCCGCGGAAGCGGAGCGGCAGGTCGAGTTCGGCGGCCACGGTGGTCGAGATGATCTGCGTCTCGGGATCCTGGGCGACGTAACCGACGACGTCCGCGAGCTCTCCCGGGCCGAATTCCCGGGTGCCCCTCCCGGCCACTTCGGCCAGCCCTTCGATCTCGCCTCCGTGGAAGTGCGGGATCAGGCCGCAGGCTGCCCGGAGTAACGAAGTCTTCCCTGTGCCCGACCTTCCGGCGAGCACCAGGAACTCGCCGGCGTCGACCCGGAGCGAGACGTCCCGGAGGACGGGTTCAGGCGCACCAGCGTAGGTATAGGTCAGGGAATCGAGGGCCAGTGCGGGCCGGCCGGTGGTGCGTTCAGCGGCTCTTGACATTCTGCCTCCCGCCGCGCCGCCAGGTGGTGAATCCCGCAAGAAGGTAGAGCGCCGCCAGCGCGACCGAGAGCGGACTGAGCGAGTACACGAGCCCGGGATAGGTGACGAGTTCGCCGACGCCCATGACTATCGAAGCCACCGCCGCGACCATCAGGACCGCGCCAATCAGCCAGAACCTCGTGTCGTACCGGGAGGGGACCTTCCTGAACTTCGTGCCGGGCGAGCTCTGCGCGTATCCCCGCAGTTCGAGAGTCGCGGCCACGTCCACGGCGCGGTCGAGCGAACTCGAGAGGAGCCGGTGAGCCATCGCGACCCGGCCGACCGGGGTCGCCCCGGGGCCGCGCAGCTCGGCGGCTTCCGAGAGCCGTGCCTGGTCGGTGGCGGCGAGCGGGACAAGCCTGGAGATGAGGGTGGCGGTGAGGGCCGAGCGCCGGGCGACTCCGTGGACCGCCTGGAGTATCCGGTCGGGGTCGATGCAGGCTGAATACACACCGATCACGACCATCGTGCCGAGGACCCGCAGGCCGATGACTCCCCCGGCCGCGAACGACTCGAGCGTGACGTTGACCTGACCGAGGACCGGCCATTCACCGAGCCGAGCGAGCACGGTTGCTCCCCTGCTCGTGACTATCACGTTGATCAGGGCCATCGAGACGGCGAGCACGAGGCCCAGCCTCACCGAGAACCAGACGGCCCGGTCGGCCTGGCAACCGAAACCGGCGATGGCGGCACCGGTAGTGGCCGCGACCAGCACCAAGGGATCCGACGAGAGGAAGCAGAGCACCAGGTAAGCACCGAGGTAGAGCCCGACGGGTGCCAGGGACGCGGTCTGGATGGTGCCGCGGCGGGGAACGTAAGCGAGTGGGGAGAGCTTCTTCATGGACTGGCTCAGGGTACGGGCAGTGAGGTGATCCGGTCGCCTTCGACGGCGGCGGCATAACGGTGTTCAAGGTCCTTTTCGGTCAAGGCAGACGCAGCAGCCTCGACCCCGGCTTCTGTCCCTCCGGTGACGAACCAGACGGGAGCGGAGACACCACGACGCGCTGCGGCCACCAGACCGGCATCCGGCCCGAAGTTCTCGGCCTCGGCGGCTTCCTGGTCGAGTCCGATCAGGCTGTCACTGCCGCCGTCCTTCTCGAAGCGGGCGAAGATTCCGCTGGAGCTCGGCCCCGATCCGAGCCGGCCGGCGTACTGGTCGGCCTCCACCCTGCTCCAGGTCCCGACCACGATGCGGATCGTGTCGCCGGCGGGCGAGAGTCCTTCCACTGAAACCCGGGCCTCGGCGCCGGCCTCTTTGAGCCGGTCTCCGACCATTTGGCAGGCGTCGGCGGAATCGAGGCATTCGATCGACACCGGCCAGTCTTCATCCCGGTAGCCGGTCGACATCGGCGCGGGAAACGAGCCGACCACGGCGCCGATCTCCATCGCATCGGTCCAGTCGCGGTAGTCCCACCAAACGCGGTCGCCGGCGTTGACCGGGAACTGCGCCCCGCCGATCTCGGAGACGACTCCGTTGACCGAGAAGAACCAGTCGTGGCTCCGGCCACCGGGTGTACCTCCTTCGAGTCCGTCGACGGACTGGACGTAGTCGCCGCTGTACCGGGTCTCGACGTCGGCGTTTCCGTCGAGGACGCGAATCGCGTTCTCGGATTCGGTCAGGTCTCCGAGCGTCTCGTCGACGAGGACTTCGCTGCCGTAGTCGCGGGTCACGAGAAGGTCCGCCGTGCCCTCCTGACTGCCGGCACCGAGGCCGCAGCCGGAAAAAACCATCACGACCGCCGCCAGCACGGCGGCGGTCGTGATGCACGTCTTTGGAGCGAGTGAGGTGATCGTTACTTCTTGATCGCGATCTTGACGTGATTGGAAGGAATCAGGCCGGTCGAGCGGGCCCGGAGGCGGGTCTTCCCGGTGATCTTGATCTTCGCGTAGCCGTTGGCGTTCGTCAGCGGTTCACCGGAGACCCCGTCGAAGGAGGCACCTTCGACCGGGCTCTTCTTGCCCTTGTCGTCATACGCGAGGACACGCACCTCGACGGTGGAACCCTTCTTCGCCCTGGACGGAGCCCTGAGTGCGAGCTCGTCGGGCAGGCCGATGACGTTGTAGTCCTCGGCGAGGTACCAGATCACGCTGCTGCCTTTCTTCGGCACGGTCAGTTCGCCACCGACGGAGGAGGACTTGTGCTGGTACTTCAATGCCCACCAGTTGACCCTCTCGGCGACGGTGCTGCCGAATCCGCAGAGCCCGAAGCCGTACTGGCCGTCGGAGATCTTCAGCGGACGGAGCGCCCGCGACTGCTTTGCGGCGTCCACCAGGACACCGAATCCGGTCGGACCGGTCAGCGTACGGGCGGGGCCGGCCTCGCCACCCAGGCAGGCCGAGTTGGGCTTGACCTTCGCGGTTCCGGTCCTGACCTTGCCGTCGAAAAGGACCTTACCCTTGTAGGTCACGACCCTGAGGTTGACCGGCACCTTCTTGGCAGCCATTGACGGCGCCGCGGCGAAGGCGAACAGCATTGACAGTCCGAGGACGAGACCCAGGACGGGTTTGATGATACGAGTCTGCATGTGTGTCTTTCGTTCCGGCGGCCGTTACGCGAGGCCGCTGTTGTCGGTACGCCTGGGTTTCGAACCCGTTCATTGGCGTAAAGTCGGCAGGTCTTCGGACTAAGACGTGGTGTAGAGGCAGCCTTCCCAGGATTTCCCCAGTGGCTGAGTGCCTCTCATTTACGTCCCTACCGCTGCGCGCCAGTTCCGGAATTTGACCGGATTCCCTGACCCCGCTCTAGTGGGGGTGCAACCGACTTCCCGGAGAGCATAGACCGGAACGGCCGGTTCATGCGCTGTTCGACGGGCGGCGATCCGGCCAACTCCTATACCGTCCCCCGTCGATGGAATCCCTGATTCAGCTGGCGCACAGCCTCCCCCTCGCCCTCGGCCCGAGCTGGCTCGAGCCCGAGACCCTGATCGAGAAGTTCTCGGTGATCGGTCTGTTGCTCATCGTTTTCATCGAGTCAGGCCTGATGGTCGGCTTCTTTCTCCCCGGAGATTCACTCCTCTTCACGGCCGGCCTGCTCTCCGCCACCACCGACCTGCTGCCCAGCATCTGGGTCCTGGTCATCCTGGTCCCGATAGCCGCCATCGCCGGCGACCAGTGCGGCTACTGGATCGGGCGCAAGTTCGGTCCGCCCCTCTTCAACCGCCCTGACAGCCGCTTGTTCAAGCGCGAGTTCGTCGACCAGACCGCCGCTTTCTTCGAGAAACACGGGCCACGCGCGATCATCCTGGCCCGCTTCGTGCCGATCGTCCGGGCGTTCGTACCGGTCATGGCCGGCACTTCGAAGATGAACTACCGGACCTTCCTGACTTTCGACATCATCGGCGGCCTCATGTGGGGCGCCGGAGTCGTCACGCTCGGTTATTTCCTCGGTCAGATCGATTTCGTCGAAAAGTACATCGAGTTCATCCTGATAGGGATCGTCGGAATCTCGGTGATCCCGGTCCTGTTCGAGCTCAACAAGGCAAGGAAGTCGGCAGACACGCACCAGATGCCGGAACCGTTCGAGAACCCGGTCGACGAAGAAGGCGAGCCGGTACACCCCGAGGTGGAAGAGTCGATCAGGACGGCCGAAGCGGAGCGGGACCCGCTCTAAGAGCTCCCGTGGTACATCGCTTCGAGGGCAGACATGCCGCTCCGGAGCACCTCGGCATCGCTCCAACCTGACATCTCCGCGGCCTGCGAGCCGCCGTTCAGCCCCATCAGAAGGGGTTTGCCCAGGTAGTTGTTGCCGTTGATCCACTCCGCCCAGAGCCCCGGGCGGTCCGGGTCGATCCACTGGAATATCTCGGCGTCCGGTTCCCAGAAGACTTCGTCGAAAGCGAGCCACAGCTTGTCGAGCACCCCTGCCCCCAGCCCGTCGATCGCCCGCTGGTTGACGGCTGGCAGCGGCGGGTCGAAACCGATCGACCCCGCCTTCAGCACCCCGATGGGGACGGAAACGACGACCAGGTCCGCAGTCAGCTCTTCCCCGTCATCGGTTTCTACTCTCACCCCATCTCCCCCGTAGCCGATCGATTTCACAGCGGTGTCCGTCCGGACCGGCAGATCGCCCGCCGCCGTCGTCAGCAGTTCCACGTAGTTGCCGGCCAGCAAGGCGTCCCCGCCACCGTAGGTTCCCCCCTCCCAGGTGGCGAGCACGGAAAGGTCCTCGGGGTCGGCTCCGTACTCCTGTGAGATGTCGTACGTGATCGCCCACTGGAGGCCGGGCCTGCGCCGGACCGGGAGTGCGACGCTGACGGGGGTGAGCGCGGCCTGGGCCCGAGTGAGGTCGTCCAGTGTCCGTAGCGCCCGCTTCAGCTGCGCTTCACCGGTCAGCCCCGCCCGGCGCTGAGCCGGGTTGATGAAGTCAAGTTCAAACTCGAACGGGACCATCTCGATGTCGGCGTCTTCTGCCATCCCGACCAGCGGACTGCCGGCAAGGCCCTGGATCCACGAAGCGCCGAGTTCGGCCGGCACCCCCTCGAGTTCCGCCGACCGCACCCTTCCACCGACCACGTCCCTCTGTTCGAGGATGGCCACTTCGAAACCGTCATCGGTCAGCTTCCGGGCGCAGGCCAGCCCGGACGCCCCGGCACCGACCACGATGACCGAGCTTCCGGGGTCGGTGCCCCGCTTGATCTCTCCGGCGGTCCTGAGGCCCGACTCGACCGCCCCGCGGACTGTCGCGGGATAGCTGACCGCCGTCGCTTCCCCGGTGAAAGCGAGGCGGTCACGCACGGGTTCGGCGAGCATCCGGCGGAGCCCCGCGCCATTCGGGTTCGGGGGCAGGTACGAGTACGAGCAGAGGGCCGTCGGATCCTTCAGCCAGTTGGTCCTGAGGTAAGCCGTCGGCGACGGGATGTCGTAGGAAGGCAGGCTGTCGAGAACGGATGTTGAAGATGTGAACGGAAGGCGGCAGCCGGTCATGGCAACCGCGGCCGCCAGACCGATCCCACCCCCGATGAACTCTCGTCTCCTGATGGAAACAACGGTAGCCTCCCGGCGGATGCGTCGCACGCTTTCAGCCCTCATCGTCGGCTTCCTCCTGCTCGGCCTGCCCACCCAGGCTGACGCCGTGACGGCCAGGACGGCGAACTTCATCGCCGGGTTCGAAGGATTCGTTTCCTGCCCCTACGCCGATCCGGCGGGCCATGCGACGATCGGTTACGGGCATCTGCTCCACCTCGGCCCCCCGACGAAGAGGGACCGGCGCAAGTGGGGCTGCATCTCCGAGGCCCGTGGCAAGAAGTTGCTCCGCAGGGACCTCCTGTCGACCGAAGAAGCCATGTACGACCAGATCGGCAGCGCGGTGGTCACACCGTCGATGGTCACGGCGCTCACCTCCTTCACCTTCAACCTCGGCGCCGGAGCGCTCGAGCCCCGCAAGACCAGGGGCCAGAAGCGCGGCACGGCGATCGCCAAACGGGTGCGGAACGGCAAGTACCGCCGCGCGGCCAGCGAGATGCGCCAGTACGACGGAGTAATCGTCGGCGGCAAGAGGATCGAACTGGAAGGACTCCAGATCAGGCGGCGCAAGGAGTACCGCCTGATGATCAGGGGAATCTCCGAACTGAAGCCGTGCAAGACGGACTGCTCGGACGGCAACACCGGCGGCGGCCTCACCCCCGGCTGAACCTTCCGGTCCCCCTGAATCATGCGGCCGAGAGGAGTCGAACCTCCACATCCTTTCGGACACAGGCACCTGAAGCCTGCGCGTCTACCAGTTCCGCCACGGCCGCGTGGGAGCGTGGACTCTAACGGCTGTCGCCTGAAGGTGGCTTGAAGCTTTCGATTGTTACTATGGCCGTCGCTTGCCGCTATCGTCCAGGGGTCTAGGACGCCGGATTCTCAGTCCGGAAACCGGGGTTCGAATCCCCGTAGCGGTACTCACCACGAACGTCTCCGGGAGGCCTGAACATGAAGATCTATTCCTGGAACGTCAACGGCATCCGGGCCGTCATCCGGAAGAACGACTTCGGGCCATTCGTCGCCGCGCACCAGCCCGACATCCTCTGCCTCCAGGAGACCAAGGCCGAGCAGGGCCAGGCCGAGATCGACCTGCCGGAATACGAGGAATACTGGAACTCGGCGGAGAAACCCGGGTATTCAGGCACCGCGATCTTCTCGCGGCCCAAACCGGTCGCCGTCCTGAACGACATGGCGGCGGATATCTCGGAAAAGTACGGGCTTCATGATGATTCCTACGGCGACCCGCTGAAGGAAGGACGCATCATCAGCGCCGAGTACGAGCGCTTCTTCGTGGTGAGCACCTATGTGCCCAACGCGAAACGCGATCTCACCCGGCTCGATCTCCGCTACAACAAATGGGACCCGGCTCTTCTCGCCCACTTGCAGGAACTCGAGAAGGAGAAACCGGTGATCGTCTGCGGCGACATGAACGTCGCCCACACCGAAGACGACCTGGCCAACCCGAAGGCCAACGTCGGCGAGCATGGTTTCACCGACGAGGAGCGGGAGGGCTTCCAGAACTTCATCGACGCCGGCTTCGTCGACACATTCCGCCTGTTCAACGAAGGACCTGGGCAATGGAGCTGGTGGTCGTACATGTCGAAAGCCCGCGAACGGAACGTCGGCTGGCGCATCGACTACTTCCTGGCCTCGGGGAGCCTCCGGGACGCGATTACAGGCGCCGCGATCCACGATGACATCATGGGCTCCGACCATTGTCCGGTCAGCCTCGAGCTCGACGAAACGAAGATCGGCTGACCCATCAAGAAGGGCGGCTCGAAAGCCGCCCTTCTCCTGCTCATGTTCGAACGGCCTAGCGGACCCTCACCTGCTTCTTGACGGTCTTTGCCGTGGCGTTCTTGGCGTTGATCCTGAACTTGACAGCGGTTGCCTTGCCTCGCCTGGCCTTACCGGTCAGGCGCACTCGCACCTTGACCGTCTTGGCGGTGCGCGGGAAGATTTTGCCAGCGAACTTGCGGGTCGACTTGACCCACTTGCCCCCGGTCTTGATCGTCACGGCGCGGGCGACGGCTGTGCCGCTGTTCTTGACCCGCACCCGGTACACCTTGGAACCTCCGCGGCGAGTTTTGTTCGGCCCTTTGATCTTCACCGGTCCCAGCCGCGGACGGCCGTTCAATCCGGTGCAATCGGTCCGTGCGGTAGGCGCCGCGATAAACGAATCAGGGCTGATCGCGTTGCCCGCACTGTCCCTGGTGCCCAGGGTAAAGCCGGCCGTGGTCACCCAGAAGCCACGGGAACAGCGGCTCTGGACGTAGGTGCGGTCTTTGCCCCGCCGGTTGGCGAACGGGCTGTTCGTTCCCGGGATGTTGAGGTTGAAGTCACCGACCGCGGAGTCGAACGAGAGCCTCGGGATCGAAACGGTCAGAACGCTCTTGTTGAGCACCCCTTCCATGTAGATGCCGACGCCAGTGCCACCCGAGTAGCCGTAGATCTTGATCTTCGGCAATCCGGCGCTGTTCTTGCCGCCGTTGAAGACAACCAGCACCGGGTCGGTCAGCGTCGACCCCGTCGGACTGTTGTTGTTCGCGAGATAGAGACCGGCAGTTCCGTTGCCGAGTACCGAACCCGGACACCGGGCAATGATCGTATTCGGGTCGAAGTTGAGGTTTGCCTCGGGTCCGATGCTGCTGTTCGGGCAGACCGGTGTCGTCCGTTTCGGCACGAACTTCATATCCCGGGGAAGCCTGATCTTGACCCTCTTGAGCGGCAGGATCTGGGGTGAGCTCGCGAGAGCCTTGACTTCGACGTCGGCGCGCCAGTTGACCGGGTTCGCCACCTGCTTGAAGAGCTTCGACTGTGGACGCATGGTCAGATCGACACTGGCGGTTTCATTTGCGGCCATGGCTGGTGCTGCGCTCGTAATCACCATCCCGACGACCGCGAACAGTGCCGTGAGGGTTTTAGTGGTCTTGTTCATGATTCCTCCTTTGAAGGTGAATCAGCAACTGATGCCCCTTTCAGCGACTGAAAGTTCGGGGTTCACTTACATGAACACCTGTGGTGCCCGGACTACCGCGATTTAGGAAGACTTAAAGCGAACGGGCGACCCGGAGGCCGCCCGTTCGAGAGGACTCGTACTTGCGGTGGCGGTCAGCCGACCTTCACCGTCTTCACCTTGGAGGCTGAGCCGGCGTTCTTCGACTTGACCTTGAATCTCGTCTTGATCGAGCCCTTCTTGGAGTACTTGACCTTGACCTTGACTGTCTTCTTCCTGCCCGGGGCGAGCGAGCCGGCCTTGACCGAACCCTTGGCGCCCTTGCCAGAAGCGGTGACCTTGAGTCCCGTGGCTTTCGACTTTCCTGAGTTCTTGAACGTCACCTTGAAGGTGCCCTTGGCGCCCTTCTTCACCTTGCCGGGGCCCTTGATCTTCACGCCCTTCAGCTTGCCCTTGCCGCCGGAACCACCGCCTCCGTCGGTTCCCTTGCAGGGAACCTGGATCGGCGCGGGCCTGAGGATCGAGTCGGGGCTGCTCGGATTGCCGGCCGTGTCGCGAGTGCCGAGGGTGAATTCGGTGTCACCCTTCCATGGGCTCTGCCTGCAGGTCGTCTGGACGTAGTCGCTGGTCTGGCCACGGCGGTTGGCGACTTTGCTGTTGCTGCCCGGGATGTTCAGGTCGAAATAACCGACCGCGGAGTCGAAGGCGAGCACCGGGATCGGCACGGTCAGCTTTCTGCCGCTGAGCGTCCCTTCCATGTAGACGCCGGTCTGGACTCCGCTCGAGTACCCGTATATCTTGAGCACCGGCTGCCCCTGGCTGTTCCGGCCGCCGTTGAACGCAACGAGTACCGCATCCTTCAGTCCGGGGCCTGACGCGCTGTTCGCGCGGGCCAGGTACAGGTAGGCGACGCCGTTACCGACGACCGAGTCCGGGCAGCGCTTGATGATCGTGTTCGGCTCGAAGTTGAGGTCGGCGTTCGGCCCGACCTGCGAGTCCGGACAGACCGGCATCTTCGGGTCAGGGTTGAAGGTCATTTCCCCGGGGAAGTTCGCCCGGATCTCCTTCAGCGGCAGAACCGTGGGGTTCTGTGGGAAAGGGGCGTTGATCGACACCTCGACCCGCCAGTCGACCGGCTTCTTCACCGTCTTCGAAAGCGATCCCTGCTGCGGGGTCATGCTGAAGTCGTAAGTGGACGTTTCACCCGACCCCTGGGCCGGTACGGCGCCGACGGCCGATACGAGAATCAACGCAAGAAACCCTGAAGCTGTTTTCCAAGCCGTTTTCACAAATCTCTCCTGTCCCCGGGCTTTTCCGATGAGAAACCCTGAAGTTCAATAAAGTACTTCCCTGTCAACGGACTGCTCAAACATCGACATCATATCGTGTCGAAATACCGCGGGCCGATCAGGATACCTTCACCTTCTTGACCAGTGTCAACGGCCTGACTCCGTCTCCGGTCGCCTTGAATCTGGCGACCGAACCACCGATGTTACGAATCGTGACTCCGTAGGTGGCCTTGCGTCCGGCCACGACGGCGGACGGGCCCTCGGCCTTCAGCTTGCCCAGCCGGGCGGGGCCGGGTCCCGTGCGGCAGAAGGTCTCGAATGGTGGCGCTGAAATGGTCGACTCGGGACCGCCCGGTTTGCCAGCGCTATCCCGCCTTCCGAGGAGGAAGCTGACCTGGCCCTCCCAGGTTCCTGTTGAACAGGCCGCGCGCACATACTTCGGATCCTGGCCCCGGCGGTTCCTGTTGGCCGCCTTCGACCCCGGGATCTCGAGGTGGAACTTCCCGGTGGCGGAATCGAAGGGCAAAACGGGGATCGAGACATCCAGCTTTCCGTCTTGCCTGAGCACACCCTCCATGTAGATGCCGGTTGCGGCTCCGCTCGAATATCCGTAGATCTTGATGCGGGGAAGGCCGGCCCTGGTGCGCCCGCCGTTGAAGATCACGACGACGCCATCGGTGAGGTTCGGGCCGGCCGGCGAGTTGTTGCCGGCGATGTAGTGTTCGGCGGTCCCGTTGCCGATCACCGAGTCCGGACAGAGCGTGATGGCGCTGTCCGGCGTGATGGTGAGGTCCCGGCCAGGACCGATGGCGCTGTCAGGGCAGACCTTCATCTTCGGATCCGGGTTGAAGCTCATGTCCTTCGGCAGGCTCGCGTGGATCTCCTTGACCGGGGTCACCTTCGGAGAGGACGGGTACGGGGCCTTCACTTCGACATCCACCTCCCAGTTCACGGGTACCGGTTGAGTCCGCGAAAACTGGCCGGTGGCCGGCGTCATCCTGAGTGAACTGGTGGCCGTCTCGTCCGATGCCCCGGCGGTGCCCGGCGTGACCACGAGGGCCAGCACCACTGGCACCAGCGCGAAGAACATGTGTGAAAACCTCATTCAAACTCCCCCGGAAAGACGAGAGGCGGCCCCGAAGGGCCGCCTCTCTCACTTCCTTGAATCCGTGTGGATCCGGTCCAGGTCTAGCTGACCTTGACCGTCTTCTTCACGCTCTTGGCACCGACACCCTTGCCGGTTGCCTTGAACGTTGCCTTGATCTTGCCCTTCTTGCCGAACTTGGCCTTGACCTTGACGGTCTTCTTCTTGCCGGCCTTCAGGGTTCCGACCTTGGCACTACCACTGACACCCTTGCCGGATGCCTTGACCTTGACGTTGCTGATGCTGCTCTTGCCGGCGTTCTTCACCGTGACCTTGTAGGTCGTCTTCTTGCCCTTCTTGGCCTTGGCCGGGCCCTTCACCTTGACCGCACCGAACTTGCCGGAATCTACACCGACGCAGTTCTGCGTCTCTGTGGGTGTCTTGATGGTCTCGGTCGGCCTCGTGTCGTCACCAGCGGTGTTGCGGGTTCCGAGTTCGATCGACGCGCTGTTGGTCCACTTGCCGGTCGAGCACTTCGCCTGGACGTACGTCTTGTCCACACCGCGGCGATTGGCGAACTCACTCTCGTCGCCGGGGATGTTCAGGTCGAAGTAGCCGGTGGCCGAGTCGAAGCTGAG
>JBPPMI010000288.1:0-10217 GCA_051305975.1 Solirubrobacterales bacterium | reverse complement strand
TCCGGCGACGATCCCGATCACGCCCGGATGCCAGCCCTCTCCGGCTACGACGAGGGCGGCCGCGTCGGGGTCTGGCAGCTCGCGGCGGGCCGCCTCGGCGGCGGTCTGAACCTCACGCTCGACCTGCCGGCGGTCGAGGTTGGCCCGACCGAGTTCGACCCCGATCTCCGCCGCCGAGGCGGCCCGCCGCGAGCTGCCAGACCCCGACGCGGCCGCCCTCGTCGTAGCCGGAGAGGGCTGGCATCCGGGCGTGATCGGGATCGTCGCCGGACGGCTCGCACGGGAATACGGAAGGCCAGCGGTGGTGATTGCCACGGGGGAGGATGTGGCGAAGGGCTCGGCCCGTGGGGCCCCCGGACTCGACCTCCATCGGGCGATAGGCGAAACGTCCGATTTGCTCGAGGGCTTCGGTGGGCACAAGGCGGCGGCCGGCATCCAGATCCGGCCTGAGCGGATCGACGATTTTCGGGCCGCGCTGGTGGAATCCGTGGTTGCCCAGATCGGTTCCGAACCGCAGGTCCCGAAGATCCAGATCGATGTGGTAGTCGGCGGGGAGGACCTGGGGCTGCCGCTGGCCGAGGAACTAGAGCAGCTTGCCCCGTTCGGGCAGGCGAACCGGCCAGTGACCCTGCTCGTTCCCAACGCGAAGCTCTGCGACGTGCGCGAGATGGGCGAAGGCAAGCACGCGCGGTTCACGCTGAACTCCGGTGGGCACCGTGCAGCCGGGGTCTGTTTCGGGCGAACCAGCTTCGGCGTGGGAGAAGAGGATCCGGTCGACGTGGCCGCCGAACTGAGCGTCAACCACTGGAACGGATCGGTCGAGCCCCAGATCAAACTGGAGGAGGTCTTTCCGGTGAGTCCGCCCGACCCCGGTGAGACGCTCCCCGGGTGTGAAGCTGCGGAGTGGTGGGAACGGTTCGAATCGGCACTCGGCCGCCGCGGTATCCCGGAGGCTTTGCCGGCTCCGGACGGCCCCGCCCGGGTGGATGCCGGTCCGGGTGGCCTCCCTGGAGTCCGCATCGCCGATCTCATTTCATCCGGCGAGAGCCTCGCGATCGGCACCGCCGACACGATCCGCCGCTGGCGCGACCTCGGTGGAGTCGCCGGCCTGGCTCGCTTCCGGGAGGACACGCCGGTGGGCGCCATCTGGACCGGTAGTCCGGCATCTGCCGTGGAAGACGCCACGCGCTTCCGGGAGGGCGGTGTCCTGATCTTCGAGTTCAGCCTGCTCGATTCGGCTCCGGGTATGGTCGCCGGCTTCGACAACGTCGCCACCCTCGATCCACCTAGTGCCAGTTCGCAGGTCCGCAGCCTGCTGCTCGGGGACGGCCTCCTGCATCCGCTCTCGGGGCCTTCGGAGTTGGAGTTCACCGAGCGCGCAGTAGCCCACCGGTTCGACCTGACGGACCGTCTCCGGGCTCTCTTCAGGGCGCTCTCGGACGCCGATGAGGTTCGCGGGGAACTGCTGAGGAGCCTGCTCGCCGGCAGCGATTCGGACCCTGTCTCACCGGAGACGGCAGGCGCCATGGTGCGGATACTCGGGGAGGTGGGTCTCATTCGCAGTGAGGGTCACGGCGATGCCCGGAGCCTCGGGGTCGTATCCTCGGTGAAGGTGGATCTCACCGATTCGCCGACATTTGCCGCCCTGGCAGAGCTTCAGAAGGAGCAACTCGGATTTCTCAAGCAGTCGAAAAGGTCAATGAACTGACGACGGGGCTCACGCCCCGCGAACGTTCCCTGCTCGACGACCTGATCGCGGTCATCGACCAGTTCGAGTCCCAGATAGCCGCTACGAACGGCAACCGGCAGGACCTGATCGACCGGGCCGAGGTCGCCAGCGCCTTCGTTTTCGCGTGCCGTCACCACGCCGACCAGAAGCGCCAGTCAGGTCACGAGTTCATCACCCATCCGGTCGGAGTGGCGCGCATCTGCGTCGGCATGAGCCTCGACACGGAGACGCTGTGCGCGGCACTGCTCCACGACACGGTCGAGGACACCTCGGCCAGCCTCGCCGAGATCGACGAAGCCTTCAGCCCAGAGGTCGGCAAGCTGGTCGATGGCGTCACCAAGCTGACCGAGATCACCTTCGAGAGCCGCGACGAACGCCAGGCCGAGAACTACCGCAAGATGATGGTCGCGATGGCCAAGGACGTGCGGGTCATCCTGATCAAGCTGGCGGACCGGCTGCACAACATGCGCACCCTGAGTTCGCTACCGAAGCAAAAGCAGATCGCGAAGTCCAGAGAAACGCTCGAGATCTACGCGCCGCTCGCACATCGCCTCGGCATTCACGCAATCAAGTGGGAACTCGAGGACCTCGCCTTCGCGACGCTCCACCCCCGCAAATACTCGGAGATCAAGCACCTGGTCGCCCAGCAGCGGGCGGAGCGCGACACCTACGTCGACGAAGCCGGCGGCTTCCTGTCGGAGGAGCTGAAGAAGGTCGGGATCGATGCCGAGATCGCCGGCCGGGCCAAGCACTTCTACTCGATCTACACGAAGATGACCAAGAAGGGTCGCGAGTTCAACGAGATCTTCGATCTCACCGCTATGCGCGTTATCGTCGGCTCCGTCAAGGACTGTTACGGCGCGATCGGCGTGATCCATTCGCTCTGGAAGCCCCTGCCCGGACGGTTCAAGGACTACGTCGCGATGCCGAAGGCGAACATGTACCAGGCGCTTCACACCACGGTGATCGGGCTCGAAGGCAAGCCGCTCGAGATCCAGATCCGGACCGAGGAGATGCACCGCCTTGCCGAGTACGGTATCGCCGCCCACGTTTCCTACAAGGAGGGTGCCGGCCCCGACTCGTCCAAGGAGAAGATGACCTGGCTGCGCCAGCTGGTCGAGTCGGAGCACGAACAGGACCCGGCGGAGTTCCTCGAATCCCTGAAGGAAGACCTGTTCGAGGACGAAGTCTTCGTCTTCACCCCGAAGGGCGAGGTCATGAATCTCTCCGCCGGTGCAACCCCGGTCGACTTCGCCTATTCGATCCATACCGACGTCGGCCATCGTTGCGTCGGCGCGAAGGTCAACGGCAAGATCGTCCCGCTCCATTACGCCCTCAAGTCCGGCGACATCGTCGAGGTCATGACCGCCAAACAGGAGCGTGGTCCGTCACGCGACTGGATCAAGGTCGTGCGAACCAGTCGCGCCCGCAACAAGATCCGTGCCTGGTTCCGGGAGGAACGCCGTGATGATGCGGAACGCGACGGACGAGATGCCCTGGCCAAGGCACTGCGCAAACGTGACCTGCCGCCACAGAAGTTCTCGGGATCCCCGATGCTGGCCGACGTCATGCGCGAGATGGGCTTCCGCAAGGCCGATGACTTCTACATCGCGCTCGGCAACGGCAAGATTTCGGCGAAGACGACCGCCAACAAGCTGATCCAGCGCCTGCGTGCCGGCGAGATGCTCGAACCGGAACCGGTCGAGGAAATCACCAAGGGTGCCGGCAAGAAACGTGTCCGTGAGGCCTCCGACTTCGGCATCGCCGTCGAGGGCCTCGAGAACGTCGCCCTCCGCCTGGCCAAATGCTGCCGGCCGGTCCCCGGGGACGACATCCTCGGTTACGTCTCCCTGGGCCGGGGGATCACGATCCACCGCACCGATTGCCGCAACGTCGGCGAACTGGGCAACTCACCCGAACGGCTGGTCAACGTCAGTTGGGAGGGCGAGAACGAAGCGACCTTCCGGGTTGAGATTCAGATCGACGCGTACGATCGCACCCGACTTCTGGAGGACCTGTCCCGGACCTTCGCCGAGGTTGGAGTGAACATCATCTCGGCCGAATGCTCGACCAACCCGCCGATGGTAAAGAACCGATTCGTGATCGAAGTGGGGGACACGGGCCAGCTGAAGCAATGCATAGGCAGGGTGAGGCATGTGGAGTCAGTATTCGACGCCTACAGGGTGACCCCAGGCGAATAGCCCAGAAGCGCGAATGTTCTGCATTCGTTGCTGGTATTCATCACTGATCGCACATCGTTGAGCAAGCGAGCGACAGCCTTCAGGAATGGAAGGCTTCGAAGCACACCAGGTGATCCGTTCGGTTGCGAGCGGGCAGCACGGACTTGTCTCCCGCCGCCAGCTCCTGGATCTGGGTGTGGGAGAGGGCCTCATCGCCCATGCGGCGAGATCCGGTCGGCTGCTGCGGGTGTTCCCGGGCGTCTACGTCCTTGGACGTCGCGCCGACAGCTACCGGTCGATCTGGTTGGCGGCAGTCATGGCTGCGGGACCCGATGCCGCATTGGCAGGCGAGAGCGCAGCCGCCGCATGGGGTTTCGCAAAACCGTCCAGTCTGATCTTCGTCGCCAGGCCGAGAGGTCGAAGGCAGCACGTGCCCGGGTCAGGGCCCCATCGACGGTTCAGTACCTCAGTCAGCACGAGCAGACTCTTACCGACCGAAGCGAACCGGATCGGGCCCCTTGAAGTCTGTTCAGTTCCTGCTGTACTCGTCCAGCTTGCCGGAACCTCGAACAAATACAAGCTGAGAAGGGCATTCATAGAAGCGAGCCGCAAGGGGCTCCTCAGCAAGACGAACCTTGCTCACTGCCGGTCCATCGGAAGAGATTTCAGGGGTATGGCGAACCTCGTCGAACTCATTGATCTGTGGCACCCAGAATCGGCCAAGGCGAAGTCATACATGGAGGGAGACTTCTTCCTGCTGTGCGCAAAACACAAGATTCCCCGTCCCAGTGTCAACGCGTGGGTCGACGGCAAGGAAGTCGATTGCCTCTGGCCGGATGAAAGGGTCATCGTCGAGCTCGATAGCCGGACTTTTCATGATGATCAGTTCGCGTTCGACCGGGATCGGGTCAGGCAAAACGCTGCAGTCGTGGCCGGGTATTTCGTGTTGAGATTCACATACCGGAGGATCGTCGATGAGCCGGAGACGGTCATGGCCGAACTGAAGGCGGTTCTGGCGGCCAGGTCACGTGAAAATGATGTGCGTCCCTAGCTGAATATCATCACCGATTGCACATCGTTGCCCCTAGAGGTGGTCTTCTACCGACTTCACCTTTGATTCGAGCGTCTGGTCCTTGTCCGTTCTTTCGTCAAGCTTCATCACCGTGTAGACCCTTGGGATTCCCTTCTCGAAGGGCAGGGCGTGCAGCTCCGCTGCCAGGGCGAAGATGTCTTTGGCCGAGCCTTCCAGGGCTGTTCCCATCGGACCCATTTCGAACCGGACCTTGTCCTGGGTCTCGAGGTGGCGGCGAACCTCGATGATGAGGTCGCTGACACTCGCGCCTTCGCGGCCAATCGGCAGGATGGTGATCTCAGCAGTAGCCATCAACCAATGGTAGCTCCGGCGGAACGTCGGCAAGAAGATCAGGCGATGATCGTGAGTGCTCCGGGGGCGGCCTTGAGGGTGATTCCTTCGAAGTTACCGATGTAGTCGCCGTCGACCTGGACCGGGAACTGCCGGATCTCGCCGTCGTCATCCCCGGAAAGCGACCGGACCCTGGCCTCCATCAGATGCTCGAAGGTCTCGACCTGCCGGTGATTCGTCGCCGAGAGCTTCGTCGAGAGGAGTCGCGGAACGATGCTCATCACGTCCAGCTGGTTGGCCCGCTTGAGCAGGACCATGCCGAGCGATCCGTCGTCGATAGTGCAGTTCTCGCAGACTTGGATCGGCTGCTTGCCGAAGTAGGTGAACGGATTCGAATTCTGGGTGAGGGCAGTCACGCCCTGGTGGATGACGCCGTCGACTGTGACCTCGAGCTGCACCGGGTTCCTCATGTAATTCCGGAAGTATCCGTTGACGGCGTGCCACGAATAGAAGTAAGGACCTGCCCGCCGCTTAAGTCGCGGATTGGCGTCGACCTTCTCGACCACGGTCGCATCGATGCCGGCGCCGCACGAGAACACGAAGTACCGGTCGTTGATCATGCCGAGATCGATCTTTCTCGGTTTGAAATCGTCGGCCAGCGAGAGCAGGTGCTCGGTAGCGTCGACCACGTCGTTCGGGATTCCGAGGGTCCGGCAGACGACGTTGGTGTTGCCGCCCGGCAGGAAGGTGACCGGGATGTCGGTGCCGGCGAGGCCGTTCACGACTTCGTTCACGGTACCGTCACCGCCGAAGGCCACCACTAGGTCATAGCCGCCGTCGATGGCGTCACGGCCGATCTCGGTGGCGTGGTTCTGCCGGTCGGTCGCTTCGACCTCGACCTCGAACCTGCCCTGCAGCGCGTAGATGACGAGGTTCTTCAGCCGGTCGGAGACGGTGGTCGCGTAGGGGTTGACGATGACCAGCACCCGGCGCTTACCTTCACCGGGGTTCATCGCGAGGCCACCTCGAACCGGTCGAATTCGCCTTTGGTCGAAACGGTGACCCTGCCCTCTTCGAGCAGGATGTCGAGATGACCGATCACCTCGGACAGGGTGAGGTAGGCCTGGGTCAATGCAATGTTGCCCCAGATCGCTTCGGCGATCTCGTGAGCCTTGCTGTGTCCTTCCCGGACCAGTCCGAAGATCTTCTCGGTACGGCGGTCCTGTGATTCGATCCGTTTGTCGATCAGGTCGGCGTGACTGGTGATCGGAAGTCCATGGCCGGAGAGCATCAGGTCGACCGGATCGGCTTTGGTCTGCGCCAGTGAATTTCGGTAGTCGATCAACGCTCGGGTGCGGACACCTTCGCCCACCAGCGGTTCGGAGATCAGGGGGTTCGACGAGATGTGGGAGAGGAGGTGGTCGCCGCCGAACATCAGCTTTCGTTCGGGATCCCAGAAGACGGTGTCCGATGGGCTGTGGCCCGGCCGCAGGAACACTTCGTAGTCCCGTCCGCCCATCCGGATAGTTTCGCCCGCCGAAACCGGCTGGGTGACCGTCACCGGACCGCCCCAGTTCTGGAAGCTGGCGGTGACTTCTCTCAGCGCGTCGGCGATCTCCCTGGGAACGCCATTGCGGACCATCAGGTCGACCGCGAGGTCATCGTCCGTCTCCGAACCCTGGGTGAAGGTCGCGAGACGGTCGACCGAGATGTCGATCGCGGCGACTTCTGCACCGGAACGCTCGGCGACCGAGCCGATCAGCCCGATGTGGTCGATGTGCTGGTGGGTCGCGACGACCAGTTCGATGTCTTCCAGCTTGTGGTCCGTGGCTTCGATGCCGGACTCGAGCCGCTGGAGCGACTTTTCGGACTTGGGACCGGCGTCGATCAGGGTCAGCGGATCGCCTTCGAGCAGATAACAGTTGACGCGACCGACCGCGAAAGGGGTGGGGACCGCGACCAGGTGGATGCCCCAGTCCGCCGCCCTCGCGAGGGCCGCTTCGGACTCGGGTGTCGCTTCGGGCTCACTCACTGGCTTCACCGGGCTCGAAGGCGGCCTTCAGGGCGTGATAGCTGTCTTCGAGCGACTGCGGCATCACCCGGTGGTCCGCGATGACCGGCATGAAGTTCGTGTCTCCGCTCCACCGGGGAACCACGTGCATATGGATGTGGTGCTCGACCCCGGCCCCGGCGGCCTTGCCCTGGTTGAACCCGACGTTGAAGCCCTGGGGGCGGTAGACGCCTTCGAGCTGGTTCATCGCCAGTTTGGCCAGGGCAAGCATCTCGCCGGTGGTCTCCGCCGGGATCTCCTGGATCCGGCCGACGTGTTCGTAGGGCGACACCATCAGGTGGCCGTTCGTATACGGGTAGAGGTTGAGCATCACGAAGCAGGACTTGCCGCGGTGGACGATCAGCGCCGTCTCGTCGTCATCGAGAGCCGGTTTTGCACAGAAGACGCACTGGTCTTCGTTGTCCTTGTCGGCGTCCTTGACGTAGCGCAGCCGCCAAGGGGCCCAGATCCGGTTCTCAGTCATTCGATTACGCAGGCTATAGCCAGCGGCGCTTGCGGAAGTAGCTGACCATCGCGATGAGGATGACCAGCATCACGCCGACCACGATGTAGAAGTGCGCATCGCTCGAAGTCTCGGGGTCGCCACCGCCCGGCAGGCCGACGTTCATGCCGAAGATCGATGCGATCAGGGTGAGGGGGAGGACGATCACGCTGATCGCAGTGAGAACCCGCAGGACGTCATTCACCCGGTGGCTGAGGAACGATTCATTCGTCTCTTCGAGGGCGACCACGACTTCCTTGTAGTTCTCGAGCATGTCCCAGATCCGCTCGTGGGCGTCGACGATGTCGTCGAAGTAGATCTCGAGGTCGAGGTCGCTGGCGAGGTACCGGGACTTGACTTTCTCGAGGTCGCGTAGCACCGGTCGCTGGGGCCGGATCACCTTGCGGAAGTTGATGATCTCCTGCTTGGTGTTCGAGATATCCCGGACCACGTCTTCCGAATGGCCTTCGAAGATCTCGTCCTCGAGGGCGTCGAGCTTGTTGCCGACCTTCCGGAGCATCGGGAAGCAGTAGTCGAAGCTGTCGTCGACCAGGCGGTACATGAGGTAGCCCGATCCGCGCGAGAAGAGCTTCTCGCGCAGTTTCTCGTCGTTCTCGCAGCGGGAGAACAGGTACTCGATCGGAGGCACCGGCTGGTTCGGCAGCGTCACCACGTAGTCGGGTCCGACGAACAGGTCGATCTCGCCGGCGCCGAGGCGGCCAGCCTTGCGGTCGAACACCGGCACGTGGAGGATCAGGAAGAGGTAGTCGGGGTATTCGTCGATCTTCGGGCGCTGGTTGCGCGAAAGGACGTCTTCGATGTCCAGGGGGTGGAAGTCGAAGTTCTCTTCGAGCCAGGTGCGCTCGGACCCGCCGGGATGTTCGACGTTGTACCAGCGGAGTCCGCCGGCTTCGATCATCTCGACCCTGGGCTGGGCCGGTTCGGTTACTTGCGTGAGACCCGGTGAACCAGCAGGTTCACGAGGCCGACGGAGACGAGGGAGGTTCGGCATCGCCGCCTCCAGTCATGTCATCTCGCTTCACGGGCATGGTCCGAAGGTTATGCCACATTGCCTTACGATGGTGTCGATGAGGACAAGGGGGCTCATTCTTGCGGTAGTCGCCTTCAACAACCTCCGGAGCCGCCGGACCCCGATCCTGACCCCGATCCGGAACCGGAACCGGAACCTGAGCCCCAGGTGAAGAAGCCGCGGCTTCAAGCGGTATTCGGCTCCAGAGTGCGCAATGTCCGGCCGGGGTCGTTCTTCCGACTGCGGATGGTCCTGAAGAACCGGGGAGGGAGCTGCCCGCGGGATCGGGGTCTGCCTCAGGGGCCGGAACGCCCGGCCCGTAGGTAAACGATGCCGTGAGATCGGGCTGATTCCCGCGAAATCGGAGGTAACCCGTGACTACCGTTTCAAGGTGCCGAAAAACGCGAAGCCGGGGCGGAAAGCCACCGCAACCATCGCGATCGAGGACGGTGGATCGGGGTCGACCAGTTTCAGGATCGTCCGGCGCCTGCCCTGATCTGAGGTTTGGAATCGGACCGTTTTGGTACGGTACCGGCAGACATAAGCGCCACATCTAGAGGGGTGGAGGGACTTGGCCCAATGAAACCCCGGCAACCACATCAGACGAAAGTCAGTTGAAGGTGCCAAATCCAGCGGCTCACGTAGCCGGGTGATGTGGGGAGAAGTCCGATCGGACCTTCGCCCCGCAGGCGAAGGTTTTTACTTTTAAGAAAGGCGATCGGATGGCAGCAGACAATTTGAGATGCAAGGAGTGCGGGGCCGAATACGAGCTGGGCGCGAACTTCTTCTGTGAGAAGTGCTTCGGACCCCTAGAGGTCCGATACGACTACTCGAACCTCGAAGCGGAAGAAGCCCGTCGCCGGATCCAGGCCGGATCCCGGGGGATCTGGCGGTACTCGGACTTCCTGCCGTTCGCCGGCAACCCGTCGGATCCGCTCGAGCCGGGCATGACTCCCCTCATCAAGGCTGACCGGCTGTCCGAACGGCTGGGCACCGACGCCGAGATCTGGATCAAGAACGATGCCGCCAATCCGACCCATTCCTTCAAGGACCGGGTCGTCGCCGTGGCGATCGCCAAGGCGAAGGAACTCGGCTTCGAGACCGTGGCCTGCGCTTCGACCGGCAACCTGGCCAACGCCGTCGCCGCCCACGCCGCCGCGGCCGGCCTCGATTCGTACGTCTTCGTGCCCGCCAACCTCGAGGAGCAGAAGCTGCTCGCGACCGACATCTACGGCACCAACCTGGTCGGCGTCAACGGCAACTACGACGACGTCAACCGGCTCTGCACCGAGCTCGCCCAGGAGCGCGGCTGGGCCTTCGTCAACGTGAACATTCGCCCCTATTACGCCGAGGGATCGAAGAC
>JBPPMI010000287.1:0-3669 GCA_051305975.1 Solirubrobacterales bacterium | reverse complement strand
GTCGAGAAGTTCAAGCTCACCCAGTTTGCTCCGTCGCTTGCCCTCCCGGGCTGCCCGCCAGCCAACTCGTTCTCCCGGAACTCGGCCGCCGTCCGTTCGGGCTCGTTCTCGAACTTCGGTTCGAGCGCCGTGCAGAACCTTTCGCCGGCGACCCGACCCGATCCCGCGTGCGTTGCCGGCGAGACGCCGATCAGTTGTGAGATCCGGCAGATCCAGCCCCGGTACACGATCGTCATGACCGGCACCAACGACTTCGGGGTCGACCGCGACCTGAGTGGCAAGGCCGGCACCTTCACCGCGCCCCGCATGGGAATCATCGCCGCGCAGATTCGGCAGGCGGGCTCCGTGCCGGTGTTCAGCACCCTGCCGCCGATCTACACCACCAGCACGCCCGGCATCGACGAATGGGGAGACGTCAAGAAAGCGAACCAGAAGATCTACGAAGCGAGCCGGAAGCTGAAGGTGCCGTTGATCAACCTCTGGTCGGCCCTGACCGAACCGCAGATGATCGACCACGGACTGCTCGCCGACGGGGTGCACCTGAGCGTTCTGGGTGGCATCAACTCCCCGGACATTTTCCGCAATTCGGTCAACCTGTCCGACGAGGCCCTGCGTTACGGCGCCAACCGGCGCAACCTGATCTGGATCCAGACCCTGGCCGCCCTGGACGAGGTCGCCGAGTCGGGTTGAGCCGGGCGAAGCTCAGTCGGAGGCGTCGCCGCCCGGACCCTCGGTGAGGATCCGCACCTGGATGCTGTCGATCCGGTCGAGGTCGATCGGCCCGGCGGTCACTTCCCCCTCGTGTTCCTCGAGGTAGACCTGCCCGTCGAACAGTCCGTAGAGGACGCCGAGCACTTCGCCGCCGTCCTTCAGCTTGAGGTTGATGCGCGCACCCCGCCCGAGCTTGGGCAGGATGTTCTCGATCTCTTCACGGGTGGCCACGCCTGAAAAGTTACCGGTCGGTCCCGCCTCGCATACGCTGCCGCCATGGCCAGACTCCCGTACGCAGATCCAGAGACCGCTTCCCCGCAGACCCGAAAGGCACTCGAGGCGCTGCCGCCGCTGAACGTCTTCCGCATGCTCGCGAACGCCGACACCGCCTTCGCGCCGTTCCTCCAGTTCGGTGGGGCGGTGCTCCAGTCCCTCGAGCTCGACCAGATCCTTCGCGAGCTGGTCATTCTCCAGGTGGCAAAGCTGACCAATGCCGAATACGAGTGGGTCCAGCACGAAGCGATCGCTAGGGCGGTCGGCGCGACAGACGGTCAGGTCGAAGCGGTCGAATCGGGCGACCTCGATTCCGAGTCGTTGCCGCCAGCGTTCCAGGCGATGCTGAAGTTCATCGTCCAGTTCGTGGAGACCGAACGGGCCGACGACGAAACCTTCGCCGCAGTCAGGGAGCACTTCCCGCCGCGGCAGATAGTCGAGGCGATGCTGACCGCCGGCGAGTACCTGATGCTGGCAAAGGTGATGACCCACCTCGACCTTGAACTCGACGAAGCGGTGGGAATGCAGGACCTCGCGTCCGCCGGTGAACAGCTGGGCGACTGAGCGCCGAATCCAACACCGTGCGCCAAGGTCGGCATCTACCTAAATGGCCCGGAGCTCCTTCAGTAGTCCCTGTGGAGTGAGAATTCGAACACCACCGTGCTCTCCGAGGGGTAAGAGGTGTCGGCGATCACCCGAAACGAGCACTTGAACTCGGGCGTCGACGGCACACTGCAAGATCAAATCGTCGTCAGGGTCCCCGGTCAGGGGTTCATCGGGATGCCGCGTCGTAGGTTGCCCGTCGATTGCCAGGTCTTGAAGCACGGATAGTGCTTCGTCCACGTGGTTCGACTCAAAACCGAACTTCTGCGTCAGCACCCTTTTGAGTTCGCTGATCGTAGGTTCGAGCAGGACCAGGTCGAGACTTCCCTCGGCCACCTCTTCGATCACGCGATTCGGGGGTCCCCTCGAAATGAAGGCTGACACCAAAACGTTCGTGTCGCAAGCAACGCGGAGGTTCAGCGGTTCTCCGCTCGAACATCATCGACCAGTTGCTCAACGCCCTCCGGATCAATTCCAAGCGCTTCGGCCCGATTCTGGCCGTACCTTTGAACAGCAGCGAAACGCTCCCGTCTGACTCGCCGTCTCATGGCATCACGGACGAGTTCCGATTTCGTCTGACCCGTGGATTCGGCGAGAGATTCGATCTCATCGGCAAGGTCGTCAGGGACGGAAACGGAGAGTAGGCGGCTCATATGAAAACACCATATCAGCCAAGGTTCTCGCAAATTGCAACAAAATTGAGATCTTCGCAATTTGCGGATAACCGTCGAAAAGGCTGGGGGAGAGATTTCTGAACCGGCGGACTTAGTGCTGCAAATGTTCATTTTTGGCGAGAGAGTTCGCACGGTTGGTCTCGCAGGCGGGGCGAATCCGGGAGGTTCAAAAACCGCTCCTAGGGGGAACGGAAGTTTCGCAGTCGTTTTTGTTCATGTGCTGGAAATCCCAGGAGGGGATTGATGGGCCAGACAGAGGAAGCATCTCCGACGACGGAACTCCTTGACCGGAGTGACCGCTCCGGCGTGGACTTGGACCTGGCCCAGAGGAAACGGGCAGCGGTCGAGCTGATTCGCCGGCACGACACCGCCCTCCGGAGCTCCTCGCGCCGGTATTCCATCTGTGCCGATGACGCCGACGATGCCTATCAGCGCGGCATCGAGATCCTGCTTTCGAAGGCACCGACGAACGATGTCCGCCAGCTGCTCCCCTGGACCCGAACGGTCATCAAGCACGAGGCGCTCGCGATCCGGAAGGCCCGCGAGCGCACCCTCGGCCGTCCGGCCTCTGCATACCGGGACGACGAGTCCGAGGACTGGGTCAACCTGATCCCATCGGCTTCCGATGGACCCGACGAACGGGCAGTGAAACGCGAGAAAGTCGCCCGCAGCCGTGAGGCCCTCTCACGTCTGAAGCCCCAAGAGCTCAAGGCCCTGACGATGCTGGCCGAGGGATATTCCTACGCCGAGATCGGCGAGATCAACCGATGGACCCGGACCAAGGTCAACCGTTGTCTCGCCGAAGGCCGGCACCGGTTCCGGTCCGTTTTCAAGGACAGCGAAGCCGGTGAGCTCTGCGATGGTTTCGCGCCGCTCATCTCGGCCTGCTGTGACGGCGAGATCGGATCAGAACAGTTGGCCCGACTGCAGGATCACCTGGCGGCTTGCGGACATTGCCGCGCGACTCTGCGTGCTTACCGCGCCGCGCCGCAGGCGGCCGCAGCCCTCCTGCCGCTGGCTCCGTTCGGACAGAGCCTCTGGGACCGGTTCCAGGAAGGCGTGGTATCAGCGCAGCTGAAGCTCCAGGGGTTGGGCCGCGGGAGCGACGCCTCGGTGACCAGCGTCGCCGCCAGCGGCGGGACCCGGGGTCTCGGTGCGGCCGCCCTGGCGAAGATCGCAACCGTGTGCGTCGGGACCGCGGGAGGGGCCGCCGCCTGTGTCGCCACCGGAGTCGTTCCCGGTCCCGGGTTTTTGCCAGAGCAGAATGAACGCCCGGCGATCGCTCGCCCCGCCGATCGTCCCCAGCCGGGCATCGTGATCGACCAGGAACCGTCGTCAGCCGAGACTCCGGAGAATGCTTCTCCGGAACCGGCACAGAAGCAGGACTCCGAAACGAACCAGCAGGTGC
>JBPPMI010000286.1:0-6719 GCA_051305975.1 Solirubrobacterales bacterium | reverse complement strand
CGGGGAATTCGGGCGACCACCGTGGTCGGCAGCGGCGACGACGCGGTCGACGTCGGACTCGACCTGATCGACAATTCGGCACCTCCCGGCAAGTGAGCTCCGAAGGAAATAGCCCGAGGCCGCTCTGGAGCCCTTCAGCCGAGGCGATCGAATCCTCACAGCTCACGGCATTCACGAACTGGCTTGCCGAACGGCACGGCCTCGAGTTCGACGGGTACGGCGCCCTGTGGAAGTGGTCCACCGACGAACCCGACGCCTTCTGGCGCGCGATCTGGGAGTACTTCGAGGTGATCTCCTCGGGCAGCTATGAGAAAGCGCTGGACAGCTTCGAGATGCCAGGGACCAGGTGGTTCGAGGGAACCGAGCTGAACTACGCGGAACACATCTTCCGGGATCGTGACCCCGATGCGATAGCGATTCTCGCGGCAGCCGAGACCCGTGACCTCGCGTCGACCACCTGGGGCGAGCTCCGGAGCCAGGTCGCGGCCGCGGCCGCCGGGCTGATGTCGCTCGGGGTCGGACCCGGCGACCGGGTTGCCGCCTACATGCCGAACACCCCCGAGACGATCGTCGCCGTCCTCGCGACCGTCAGCCTCGGCGGCGTCTGGTCGAGCTGTTCGCCGGACTTCGGCGCGGGCGCGGTGACCGACCGCTTCGCCCAGATCGAACCGAAGGTCCTCCTTGCCGTCGACGGGTACACATATGGCGGCCGCGGTTTCGACCGGCGCGAGGTGGTGGCGGAACTCGCCGACACCATGCCGGGCCTCGACCGCGTGGTCGTCCTCCCCTACCTCGAATCCGGCCCGGACATCTCGTCGATCCCGAAGTCGATGGCCTGGCATGAGCTCGTCACGAAGGACACCGCTGCCGAACTGTCGTTCACCCGGGTGCCGTTCGACCATCCCCTCTGGGTGCTCTACTCGTCCGGGACCACCGGGCTGCCGAAGGCGATCGTCCAGGGGCAGGGCGGCATCCTTCTCGAGCACTTGAAGAAGATGAACCTCCACCTCGACGCCAGGCCCGGCGACCGGGTGCTCTGGTTCACGACGACCGGCTGGATGATGTGGAACTTCCTCGTCTCGTGCCTGTTGACCGACGCCGCGATCGTGCTCTACGACGGCAACCCGGGCCACCCCGACATGTCGTCCCTGTGGCAGCTGGCGGCCGATGCGGAGGTCACCTGCTTCGGCACTTCCGCCTCGTACATCTCGGCCTGCATGAAGGCGGGGATCGAGCCCGGCGACGGTCGCGACCTCAGCAGTCTGCGCTCGGTCGGATCGACCGGCTCGCCGCTCGCGCCGGAAGGATTCGACTGGATCTACGAACACGTCGGCGAAGACACCTGGCTCTTCTCCACCAGTGGTGGCACAGACCTGTGTACGGCGTTCGTCGGCGGAGTGCCCACGCTCCCGGTCTACCGCGGTGAGCTTCAGGCGCGGGCCCTCGGTGCCGCGGTCGAATCGTGGGATGAGGACGGCAATCCGCTGACCGGTGAAGTCGGAGAGCTCGTCATCACCAAACCGATGCCTTCCATGCCGCTCTACCTGTGGGGAGACGACGACGGGTCCCGCTACCACGACAGCTACTTCGACTTCTACCCCGGCGTCTGGCGCCACGGTGACTGGATCGAGATCACCGATCGCGAGACGGCGATCATCTACGGCCGCTCCGACTCGACCATCAACCGTGGTGGCATCCGCATGGGCACCTCCGAGATCTACCGCGCGGTGCTGGCCGACCCGGCGATCGCGGACGCCCTCGTCGTCGACATCCCCCGCGAGGGAACCGAGGGCTGGATGCCCCTCTTCGTCGTCCTCGCCGACGGCGCCGAACTGACCGACGACCTGAAGAAGACAGTCGCGCGCGAAGTCCGCGAGCGCTGCTCCCCGCGCCACGTCCCGAACGAGATGATCGAGATCGAAACGATCCCGCGAACCCTCTCCGGCAAGGTCCTCGAAGTACCGGTGAAAAGGATCCTCACCGGAACCCCGGCCGAGAAGGCCGCGAGCAAGGATTCCCTGGCCGACCCGAAGAGCCTCGACTTCTTCGTCGAGTACGCGAAGACGCTGAACCAGGCCTGACCTGGCCTCACGGTGGAAGGGGCGCCGAAAAGTGTGCCACCCAGAGGCACATTCATGCGTCAGCGGTCAGAAATCTCCGCGGATGGCCCGCCTGATCATCAGCGCTACTTCGTCCGGCCTTTCGGTGACCATCCGCCACGTGAGCCTCAGGACCGTCCATCCCTCCGCCCGAAGCCGATTCGCCCGCAGGATGTCGTTCTCGAAAGCTTCGCGTCCCCGGTGGAACTCATACCCGTCGGCTTCCACCAGCACCATCCGGGTAACCCATCGGAAATCGGGCCTGTAGGCGTGTGTCTTCCGATTGATCTCCGGTTGCGGGATCGCTCCGGTATGAACCAGATCGAGCACTATTGCCTCGAGCAACGAGCGTGTCTGGCCGATGTCCGGCAACCGGCGCAAGACCATGGCCCTGAACTGCCCTCCGCCCTTCCGGCCCTGAGTCAGCCTTGCCAGTTCGGAGAGTTTCGAGTCCTTGAGCAGATCGAGTCGATCGGCTTCCAGAAACGCCCATCGGAAACGCTCCTCGAGTAACAAGGCAGCACAATCCAGCAAGGTTCGTTCGGCAGAGGTGACCGCCAGTCCGCGGATCGACGAGCCGTCCGCCGGGGTCAGAGCCTTCGATCGGGAGACAACCAGCCGGGGCCACCAACTCTGCCCGGAAACCCGAAGGCGAGCTCGTTGAACTCCCCCTCTCCCGCTTCGGAAGACCTCAATCGGGTTTCGATGATCGAGGATGCCCCATAGAGAAGCGGCAGTACGTCTCGCGAGTACCGCTCCTTCGCCCGCCGCAAACAAGGATGCCCTCAGCAATGCTTCCTGAGACAGGTGGGGTCGACCAACCAGGTAGACGCCATCGAAGACCGGGAACAGATTAAGCCTCTCGACGGCATTGGCGATGGTCCTCGCCGGCAGGCCCCTTTGCAGCAATTGACGGCGGGTCACGATGCCCCGTTGCCTGTTGGCCAACTCGATCGCGGTGCGAAGCAATGGGCTCTGGTGGATCACCCTGCCAGCGTTCAGGGCAGTTCTTCATTGATGTCGCGATTTCGGGACGAAGTTGCGCCGAATGGTGCCCACATGTGGCACAGTGGCGCGCTACCTCCGTCCCGCCGATGCGGGTCGCAAGTCGGACGGTGACTCTTTACCTGACTGGACCAGGGCGGCCATTGCCAGGGCCGCCCAGAACCCGACCACCAGGATGGCTCCGATCACGTCGCTTATGTAGTGCCAGCCGGCGATGATCACGCCCAGCCCGGTCGCCGAGGCATAGATTAGGCCGACGACGGCCGCCCAGCCGCGCCACTTCGGTGGAGTCGTGACCCAGAGCGCGAACCCCAGGGAGAGGGCGCCGGTCGTGTGACCGCTCGGGTATGCGATCTCGATCGGGTAGCTGGCCCCCAGCGCACCCTGCAGCCGGGGATGGGACAGGACCAGCTTCAGCATCTGGGTGGAGAAATTGGCCAGCAGGGCGACCGCGATGCCGGCCGCCAGGTGCCAGGGCCGGCGCCAGAAGATTCCGAGGATGACGATGACCACCAGCCCTGCCACCAGGGATCCGGCGCTGCCGCCGTCTGAAGTGGATTCCGCGAGCCACTGCTTCAGGGACCCGGACGGCGCGAGCAGGTGCGAGGTGAAAAGCGTGTCGTAATGGTTGAACTTCGCCGACTGGTAGAAAAGCAGCCCCAGGAGTCCCACGCCGGCGGCGCAGGCGAAAGCGATGAAGACCAGACGTCGGACGGCCAGAGGCATCGGCAGAACCTACTGATCGGTCCCTTCGGCCCGCTAAAGCACCTTCAGCGGTGGATCAGCATGGGAGTGCCGACCGGCATCTTCTTCCAGAGCTGGCGGATCGCGCCGTTCTTCATGCGGATGCAGCCGTGGGAAGGATTCCCCGGGATCAGCTCCGGTTCATCGGTGCCGTGAATCCCGATGATCCCGCCACCAGGCCAGTCGCTAAGAACCGAGTAGTCACTGGTGCCGAAGGCCGCGGGGCCGTAAGGGCCACCACGCTCGGCGACGCGGAACTTTTCGCGAATCCAGAAATGACCCTGGTGAGGCCGAACGTCCCGTTGACCGTGCCGTTGGGGGCACCACCGAAACCGGTGACCGCGGGTGTAGGGGCGGTCCCGAGGTCTCCGTCGATCACGCTGGGTCCGGTGTTGGTCACGCCCGCACCGGCGAGCACGCCGTAAGAAGATGCTGTTCCGAGACCCACCGCGGTGGCTGCGGTAGAAGTGGCAGGGAGTACGAATATCGTTGCGATCGCCAGGGCGGCGAAGAGGGCCGCTCCCGGCCGAAGCATGATTCTTGACACCGACGACTTGTTGCCCACATTGAATGCTCCATTCCTCGACCTTTGATTTGAAGTCAAGGCAGCATCAATACCTGTAATCTAATTCAATAATTACAAGTTAGGTATTGATCACTTAGGGAATCTGCGGGTGACCGCGGCTCCGATTAGGTAATTGCTACCGATGAAAGCGGCAGAATGGATAGTGTTCTCCCGATGAAAGGGGGTTGGGATTTTCTGACGAACCACGCTCATGTGTTGCTCTGCGTAGAGCACGATCCCGGGATCCGCCTGCGGGACATCGCCCAGATGGTCGGGATCACCGAGCGTAGTGCCCACAAGATCCTGAGCCAGCTCTGTGACGAGGGCTATGTCCTGAAGGAAAAGGTCGGTCGCCGGAACACTTACTCGGTGCAGACGGACATGCCACTCAAAGGCCCCCTGATCGAGGAGCAGGAGGTCGGCGAACTGCTTCACCTCCTGCTGAAACCGAAACGCCCAAAGGATCGCCGCGGCGGGCCCGGCGATCGCCGGAAGAAAGTCAGGCCGGAGTGATCGGAGCGCGGCGCTCGGTGAACGAGCGGTCGCGTCCTTCCGAAAGCGTGAACCTGGCGATCAACTCGTCACGGAGCGTCTCCGGGTCGATGACGGCATCGATCACCATCTCGGAGGCGAGATGCAGCAGGTCGACTCCCTTGGCATACTCCTCGCGCTTCACTTTGACAAACTTCTCCCGTTCGTCTTCGTCTTCGATCGCCTGGATCTGGTTGTAATAGACCGCGTTGACCGCGGCCTGCGGTCCCATGACCGCGATCGAGGCGTTGGTCAGGGCGATGCAGGAGTCCGGTTCGAAAGCCGGTCCCGCCATCGCGTACAGGCCCGCGCCGTAGGCTTTGCGCACGACCACCGAGATCTTGGGGACAGTCGCTTCGGAAACGGCCGAGATCATCCTGGCCCCGTGGCGGATGATGCCCTGCTTCTCCACGGCGGTGCCGATCATGAACCCGGGAACGTCGGCGAGGAAGAGCAGCGGGATGTTGAAGGCGTTGCACGTGCTGATGAACCGCGCGGCCTTGTCGGACGAGTCGACGAAGAGCACCCCGCCCTTCTGGCGCGGCTGGTTCGCGACGACTCCGACCACCTTGCCGTCGAGGCGGCCGTAACCGACGATCAGCTCCTTGGCCCAGCGCTCGTGGACCTGGGTGAACGAATCGGCGTCGAGAAGTGAGTCGAGCAGTTCGCGCATGTCGAAGATGACGTTCTCGTCGACTGGAATGATCTCGGCGAGTGGCTTGTCCGAAGACGGCGCCACCGCGTCAACGATGGGCGAGCTGTCCCGCCATGAGGTCGGCATGTACGACAGGTAGCGTCGACCGGTCTCGATTGCCTCTTCGTCGGTCTTGACCAGGAAGTGGCCGCAACCCGACTTCGACGTGTGCATCTTGGCGCCACCGAGCTCTTCGAGTGACACCGTCTCTCCGATCACCATCTCGGCCATGCGCGGGGAACCGAGGTACATCGAAGCGTTGCCGGATCGCATGATCACGACGTCGCAGAAGGCCGGGATGTACGCGCCACCGGCAGCACTCGGACCGAACAGCAGGCAGACCTGGGGCACCCGGCCCGACATCTTGACTTCGTTGTAGAAGATCCGGCCGGCTCCACGCCGGCCGGGGAACATCTGGACCTGCTCTGTGATGCGGGCCCCGGCCGAGTCGACGAGGTAGACCATTGGGATCTCGAGCTTGAGTGCCCGTTCCTGGATCCGCAGGATCTTCTCGACCGTCTTCGGTCCCCACGAGCCGGCCTTCACTGTCGGGTCGTTGGCCATCAGGGCAACCGGCCGGCCTTCGATCAGGGCAGTGCCGGTGACGACACCGTCAGCCCCGAGACCTTCCTGGTCCCAATTCGCCAGCAGGGCGTCCTCGACGAAGCTGCCTTCGTCGACCAGCAGCGAAACCCGTTCGCGGACGGGAAGCTTTCCCTGCTCCTCCGACTTGGTGTGGTGCCGTTCCGGCCCGCCGCCGAGGGCGGCGAGCAGGGCCGGATCGAGATCTACCTTGGGCACCGGTCGGACTCCCCTTCCCCGGAGGCCCTAAAGCCCGGGGTTGACCGACACCGGCGTATCGCCGGAATAGTCGTAGAAACCGCGGCCCGATTTCTTGCCGTAGAAACCGGCAGCGACCATCTTGCGGAGGGTCGGCGGGGCGGCGAAGCGGCGCTCACGGAACTCGTCGAACATCACGTTCGAGATCGACATCAGGGTGTCGAGGCCGACGAAATCGGACAGCGTGAGCGGACCCATCGGGTGGCCGGCTCCGGCCTTCATCGCGGCGTCGATCTCGTCG
>JBPPMI010000285.1:0-2064 GCA_051305975.1 Solirubrobacterales bacterium | reverse complement strand
CACGGCGCACGATGTTCGCACCCGTCGCCTCATCCCCCGACAACTCGAGGCCATCCAGGGCCTTGATCGAGTTGATGAGGACGACACCGCCACCGGGGACGACACCCTCCTCGAGGGCGGCGCGGGTCGCCTGCAGGGCGTCCTCCACCCGGTGCTTCTTCTCCTTCATCTCCGTCTCGGTCGCCGCCCCCACCTTCACGACCGCGACACCCCCCGCCAACTTCGCGAGGCGCTCCTGGAGCTTCTCACGGTCGAAGTCCGAGTCGGTCGTCTCGATCTCCGCCTTGATCTGCTTGATGCGGCCCTTGATGTCATCCGCATCGCCGGCACCGTCGATGATGGTGGTCGCGTCCTTGGAGATCACCACACGCCGGGCCTTGCCCAACTGGGTGACCTGGGTGTTCGCGAGCTTGAGGCCCATCTCCTCAGCGATCACCTCACCGCCGGTCAAGATGGCGATGTCCTCGAGCATCCGCTTACGCCGATCCCCGAAACCCGGTGCCTTCACCGCGATCCCCGTGAACGTGCCGCGCAGCTTGTTCACGATCAACGTCGCCAACGCCTCACCCTCGACGTCCTCAGCGATGATCAGCAGCGGCCGGCCCTGACCGATGCCCTGCTCCAGCAGCGGCAGGATGTCCTGGACACTCGAGATCTTCCCGCCGTGGATCAACAGGAACGGGTCATCCAACACCGCCTCCATGCGGTCCTGGTCGGTCACCATGTACGGCGACATGTAGCCACGGTCGAACTGCATCCCCTCCGTGAACTCGAGGTCCATCCCGAAGGTCTGGCCCTCCTCGACGTTCACGACACCGTCTTTTCCGACCTTCTCGATGGCGTCGGAGATGACATCGCCGATCTCACGGTCACGGCTGGAGATGGCGGCGACCCGGGCGATGTCCTCCTTACCCGAGACCTCCTTCGACTGCTTGGCGATCTCCGCCACGACCCGCTCCACCGCAGCCTCGATGCCGCGCTTCAACCCCATCGGGTTCGCACCGGCAGCCACGTTCTTCAAACCCTCACGCACGATCGCCTGAGCCAACACCGTCGCCGTCGTGGTGCCATCCCCCGCCACGTCGTTGGTGGCGGTGGCGACCTCACGCACCAGCTGGGCACCCTGGTTCTCGAAGACGTCCTCGACCTCGATCTCACGAGCGATCGTGACACCGTCATTCGTGATCGTCGGAGCCCCGAACTTCTTGTCGAGGACCACATACCGGCCCTTCGGGCCGAGGGTCACCTTCACCGCATCAGCAAGAGTGTTGACACCACGCTCGAGGGCCCGACGGGCGTCCTCGTTGAACTTGATGAGCTTCGGCATGTCTCTAGACCGCCTTCGCGAGGATGTCGGACTCCCGGAGGATCAGGAGATCCTGACCGTCGATCTTCACTTCGGTGCCGCCGTACTTGGAGTAGATGACCTCGTCACCCTCGGCGACCAGGAGCGGCACGCGCTGGCCGTCCTCGTAGCGGCCGGACCCGACCGCCAGGACCTTGCCACGCTGCGGCTTCTCGGCGGCGGTGTCGGGCAGGACCAGTCCGCTGGCGGTGACCTGCTCAGCCTCGATGGACTGGACGACGACGCGGTCGCCCAAGGGCTGCAAGTTCAAAGCACTTCCCCCTACTTGGCACTCAATGATGGTGAGTGCCAAACGATGCCACCCGGGCCGCCCCGGCGCAAGCCGGGCCGCCCCGGGCGCGCGCCTACTTCAGCGAGGGGAACTCGATGACCTCGGAGAAGTGGATCACCGAGACGTTGTCGTCGAGGGCGACCTCACGCGAGTAGATGTGGGAGAGGAAGTGGAGCGTGTCCTCGACGAGGCGGAACTCGGGGTTGTCGCGCTCGATCTCCCGCTGGGTGAGCTCACGGACCGGCTTGACCGTGACGTCGTCGATGATCGCCGTGAAGATGCGCTGCCGCGGGCCGTGCCGGTGGCCGACGGTGACCCACACGAGCTGGCCCTTCTTGTACTTGTGCGCCTTGTCCCCGAGGCGGATGGTCGCGGTCTTCCGACCCTTCCGCAGCTGGTCGATGAAGAGGGGCGAGTAGAAGTTCAG
>JBPPMI010000284.1:0-5122 GCA_051305975.1 Solirubrobacterales bacterium | reverse complement strand
CTGCGGCATGCCCATCGCGGTGTTCGAGTTGTCGAGGATTCGCATGACGACCTTCTCGCCATAGACCGTCGGCAGGGTCGCGACGCGGAGGTCGATCTGCTTGCCGCCGTGGATGACCGACATGCGGCCGTCCTGCGGTCGACGACGTTCCGAGATGTCGATGTCGCTCATGATCTTGAGCCGCGAGGTCACACCGTTCTGGATGTTCTTGGGCGCCCGCTGCATCTCGTGCAGCACCCCGTCGATGCGGTAGCGAACGGCGACGTCGTGCTCTGCAGGTTCGATGTGGATGTCCGACGCGCGATCCTGAATCGCCTGGCTGATGAGCAGATTGACGAATCGCACGATCGGCGCGTCGTCGTCCTGCGGCTCGTTGACCGGAACGACGGCCTGCGCCGTGGAGATGCTGCCCTCCTCCTCGAGCGCACTGCTCAGCGAGTTGAGCTCGCCGTCCGCGCGAAGGAAGCGATTGATGGCGTTGCGCAGGTCCTGGCGCTCCGCGACCACCGGGGTCACCCGCATCCGCGTCGCCGCGCGCACGTCGTCCAGGGCGAAGACGTCACCCGCATTGGCCATGGCGACGATCATGCGGTCGCCGGCGAGCGCGATCGGGAGCACATCGTGGCGGCGGCAGAGGGCTGCGGGAACCAGGCTGACCGCGGTGCGGTCGATCGGATAGTCGACCAGCTCGACGAAGGGGAGACCGGCTTGAGCGGCGCGAGCCGAGGCGATCTGCGCGTCGGTCAGAACGCCCTTCTCGACCAGGTTGAGCACCTGGAGCTCGCCACCCGCGTTGTCCGCGTCGATGGTGTCGAGCGCCTCGATCGGCATGAGCCCGCGAATGATGAGAATCTCGGCCAGCGACGACATTAGATCAAGCTCCCCCCGGGTCGTGCCCATGGGGGTACCCCTGATGTTCCCCCTGCAGGATCCAGCCTATCCGCGCCCCCGCTCGGGGCACAGTCCCACGAGTGGGGGACAGGCGGATGGGCTCAGGCAGGCCGCTTCGGGCTAGCGCGTTTCGTCGACAGGGTAATTGCGAGGTGGCCGAGCTTGGCCGTCTCGGCTCGTGCGATGAACTCTGGCGAAATCAATCCGCGGTGGCGGAGCTCAGCGAGCGCCGCCGCGATATCCGCGCTCGCCGCGCTCCGTTCCGCCGGAGACAGCTCGCCGACAAGGGCATCGATGCGCGCTAGTCGCGCCGCTGGACCGTTCGGACCTTCCGTGCGTGCCGGGGCGGGGGCTCGTGCGACGAATGACCGAATGGCCATGATGCTCACGACAAGCGAAACGAGGGTGGTGACCACGACGATCGTCACCCAGAACCGACCATTCGGTACACCGGGACTCCGCAGATAGATGACCGGGATGCTGAGGACGCCGACCCCAAGGGTCGTGCCCGCGTGGATCGCCCTCAGGAAGGACCAGCGAAGACTTCGTAAGAGCCAGGTCACCCCGTTAAGGAGCATCGCGAGCAAGCCGACACCGAACAGGATGCCACCGGCGGTGACAGCGAAGGTCGGGTCGAGATCCGCGAGACCGTATCGACCGTTGTAGAGGATCGAGAAGCCGGTGATCGGGGCGAGGTACGCAGCACCGAGGATGATGATCGTGGGGATGGCGACCCAGAGCTGGCGCTGAATCGATCCGCCGCGAAAGCGACCATAGCGACGCGTTGGATCGAGCTGCTCTCGGATGTCCGGATGCTCGGCGAATGCCTCGACCTCCAGCTGGCCCCATCTAATGGGAGCCTGCACTGAGGCCGCCCAGTCCCGAGCACTCACCGGCGACTACTTCGCCTGGTCGACTGTCCAGCTCTCGCCGACCGAGATCGAGGTGAGCACCTTCGGGTCGAGCGTTGCGGGCTGCCAGCTGCCGTTCGCCAGATCCGACACGTGGATCGTGCGGATCACGTCACGCAACGGCTCGAGCAGCAGGCCGACGAGGAGCGGAAGGGTGGCTTCCGCTACGACCATGACGTAAGCGTTGTCGTTGCGGAAAAGGTAGTTGATGCCGCCGAAGGCGAGCGGCTGGTCGGACTCGATTGCGGCGAGGTACCTCACCTCGAGTCCGTCGCCGAGCAGATCGGTCGAGAACGGGGCGATGACGGGTGCCCCGACGTAGGTTCCGCTTTCGATCGGCACGGCATCGATCGACTCGCCATCGGCGAGCACCCCGGCCATCACGTGAACGACGACGTTGACCGGGGCGGTCATCGGCCAGAACTGCAATGTGATCGAATCGTCGGGCTGAACCCGCTCGACACCGTGTTGAAGGCCCCCGCGAGCCATGAGCTCCTGCTCACGGGACATCTGCTGATCCCAGGCTTCACGCATGCCGACGATGATGCGGTCCTCCCAAACCTGCTGGGTCTCGCCGACCTCGGTCGGGAACGAATCAGGTAGCTGCAGCCACTTGCTGTCGTCGTAGGAGAGCTGAACAGTCATGCGCTCAACCAAGCGAAGGTCGAGATGTACGCATCGAAACGGTCCTTGATGCTCTGGAGGAAGTCCTGATCCTCCTGCGAGTCCGTGCCGTGCGAGATCACGAGCATGAACTGCAGTGCACGCTTGTGGCCGGTATTCGGTACGGGGGTCAGGTAGAGCACGCTCGTCGACTTCACCGCGGTTCCGTCCAGCATCTGCGTGCTGTCGGTCTCCCAGCGGAGGAAACGCTTGTCGTCATCCAGCGCAGTGGCACCGTCCTTGCGGATCAACTGAGCGATTGCGCCATCGAGCGACCCGCCGTTCGATCCGCGTCGGATGGAGGCGGTGAGTGACGCCGGCAGGTACGACGAGTCCGGCGCGCCCTCCATCGGGCCGAAGAAGGCGATCGTCTCTGCGCGCTTCATGTCGCTGAAGGATCGCCTGACCATCGACAGCAGCTGCGCGTAGAGGTCCGGCCGGTTCACCGTCATCAGTCGCGCCTTCGCAGCATCCAGCATCTCGTCGCGAACGGCGTCCGTCGGCTCCCGTCGCTCCCAGCCGTCTGGCATGAGCACGGTGAACTCGGGCATGACCTCCTGAGTTAGTTCGGCTCTGAGGCTTTGCATGTCATCTCCGTTGGGTGTCTCGTGCTCAGGGGTGCTCGCAGTGAGCTCGGGCCTTACTTCAGCCTACTGACGACCTCAGCGGGCAAGACTCTGCTCGAAGCGGTTCATCTCGCTGTCGTGCGTGTACATGTCCATGAGGCCGGTGTCGTCGTTGAGGAGGTCAACGAGCGTGTCGAGGTTGGCAATGGTCTTCGCGCCGACATCGCCCGCCACCGATCCGAAGACCGTGATCAGCTTCTGCGCGTCGCTGAGAGAGCTGAGCGCGTCGATCTCTCTGGCCGTCCTGCCCGTCATCAGCATCGAGAACATGTCGACGCCGGTATTGCCCGGCTGGCCGACCGCATGGAAGAGGCCCTCGGCTCCGCGCCGCAGACCAGCGAGCCCGCCGCCGCCTCGGCTGAACCCGGTCGGGAAGGCGTGCAGCATGTTCCTGAACCCGCCGAAGGCGTTCTTGATTCCCCCGGTCTTCGACAGACCGCCGGTGAGGTCGGCGAGGAACGCCAGCTTGCCGCCGCTGAAGAGCTTGCCAACGCTGCCGAAGGGGATGACGCCGACGATGGCGAAGGCGAGGTCCCAGCCGGTCTTGTCTCCGCGGGCAAAGGCATAGATCGTGAAGAGCAGCGTCGCGATCGCCACGATCGCGGCGAGTGCGAGGAGGAACGGACCGCCGACGATGATGACCAGCAACGTCAGGATGAGACCCGCGATCGCGAGCACCGTGAGAATGACATCGACGACCCCATCGACGTTGTCCCAGAAGCCGTCGGAGATGCCACCGTCGGTCGCGTCTTCGATCGCATTGGCCGCCTTATCGAAGGCTTCCTTCCAGTCGTCGTAGTGGCCGTCGAAGATGCGCGCCTCGTCCTCCCAGTCGTCGTACGCGCCTTCCATCGCTTTCTTGGCGTCCTTGACGTCGTCCTTGTGATCGAGCTCAGGATTCGTGTTGGTGTCGTCGCCGAGCGGAACGGGCGTCTCCATCTCTCGGTACCAGGCGTCGGACTTGCTGATGTACCTGGACCACTCGGACTCGCAGTTGGTAACCGCAGCCTTGATGAGCGGCTTCAACTCGTTCACCTTGTTGCCGTAGGTGACGAGGATGGGACCGGTCGGCTTGTACCGCTCGCCGGCGAGTTTGAGCTCCTTGTAGCTGTCGCCGACGACCTCTTGGAGCTTGTCGACCGCGAGCCCCTCCTGGCCACTGGCACCATCGGCGAGCTGCTTCAGAACGGCGGCGGACGAGATCATCTTGTCGCCCAGCTTCTTGATCTGGTTGCCGCGATTGATGATCGTGCCAGCGTCTCCGTAAAGCTCTTTGATCTCTCTGCCCTGGGGGGAATCATCCATGTCGCTGGGTCTCCTGCGCTAGAAAGTCTGTCGTGGGTGAGGACGTAGCCTCGGTGTCATTCGGTAGACGTCTCTTCGTCCCACTGCTGGAAGCCGTCGAGCACCGCCTTGACGTGCTCTTCGATTTTCTTCAGGTCTTCGGTGAGGTCTTTGCGGCGATCGTTCCAGCCGCCCTCGAATTCGTGGGCCCGGTCGCGAAGCTTGTCTTCGCCCCATGGATTGCCGATCGCAGCCTCGAGCTGGTCAGACCGGTTGTCCGCATTCTCGAGCTCTTCGATAATGTCCTTCAGCTTGTCGTCGACAGCCTTGAGCTCGCTGTACTTGATCAGAACGCCGTCGGCCATTGCCTGCTCCTTAGTGCGGTGGTCGTCTCAGTCCGTGGGTCTTCGTGGGAGGAGGGGCCGACCGAAGCCGGACCCTCCCCACGAAGTGGTCAGTTGCCGGCGAGCTTCTCGTCGAGCTCCTGGATGGCGGTCATCATTCCCTTGAGAGCCTCACCCATGTCGCCGAGACCCTCGACCGCAGTCTTGAGGCCGGTGGTGAGCTCGCCATAGCCCTCACCGAACTTGCCCGACGCGTGCTGCGTCTTGAAGTCCGAGCCGAGCAGGTCGTCGACCGCAGCCTTGAGCGTGTCGAGCTGCCCCTGGATGTCTTCCTGGGCGTCGGTGAGCTTGCCGGTCATTGCTTCCATCTCCGCGTAGGAGGCGCCAAAATCAGCCATCGTAA
>JBPPMI010000283.1:0-4004 GCA_051305975.1 Solirubrobacterales bacterium | reverse complement strand
CGGGAGATGCAGATCGCGGTCGATGCCGGCCAGGAAACCACGTCGATGTCGCCGCTTCGAAGACACAATCGCGGCCGGATCGACGAACTCGCGGCGGCCGCCGGGCCGATCGACCTGATGATCCGGAACACCCGGGTGCTGGCCCGGGCCTCGGTCCGGGCGATCGACCTCGAGGACCACGTCCCCCAGCTCGTGACCGACGCGATCCGTGACCTCGCGACCTCGGTGCGATCGCTCGACCGTCATTTAGGCGGCTCTCCCCGGCGCTCGGCGACCAGGGAGGCGGCCCTGAGCGCCGCGGCGCGCGCCAGCGCGGCGCTCGAAGACACCTCGAACCTCTCGGTCAGCGTGATCGTCGGCCAGGTCCGGTCGACAGCCACCGACCTCCTGCTCAGCCTCGGAATGACCAACGACGAAGCGCTCGAAGAAGTGAGGAGCGCCCGCCAGCGCCTGGACCTCTGATCAGGCCAGGCTGTCGGGGTTCCATCGTTCGCCGGCGGAAGCCCGTTCCAGACCGACCCAGGCGAACTCCATGATCATGGCCAGCACCTGGGTCCGGGGAATCTCTCGATGCTCGTCCCACCAGTTGGCGATCGAGGTGATCGACCCCACGAGCTGGCGCGATGTCGCCTCGACGACCAGGTCGAACTCGACGCCTTCCGGAAGGATCGAAGGAGGCATCTCTTCCGCCATGAGCGAGCCGATCATCGCGGCCACTTCGTCGAAGAGCCGTTCGAAGGAATCGGCGACGTCGTCACTGGCCCGGTTGCGGATCAGCATCCGCCAGGCGTCGCGGCGCTCGTCGACGAACTCCAGGAATCCTTCGAGTCCGGCCACCAACCGGGTTTCCCCGCCCTCGGGGATCGACATCGCGGCCGACGCCACCCGTTCGAGCAGTTCGTGGACGTACGTCTCCAGGAGCTCCCCGTAAAGCTCCTGCTTCGAGGAGAAATGGTCATAGATCAGGGCCTTGGACACTCCGGCCCGGCGCGCCACTTCGTCCAGGGAGGTCTGGTGATAGCCGGTATCGGCAAAAGCGTTCATGGCCGCATCGAGGATCAGTTCCCGCCGTTCGGCAGCGGGCAAGCGGCGCCGGGGAACTGGCGGGAACTCCGGGGGATCCGGTTTCTTGCCCAGCCTTCTCGAAACCAGGGGGACCGAACCCCTGGCCGGTTTCGGCGCCATCAGGGAATCCGCAGCGGCTTCTGCGGGAGCCGGCGGGTGTCGGGGGTCTTCTTCACACCAACCACCCTACTAACTGACCAGTCAGTCAGTTACACTCATGGCAAGGTTGAACACCCCCACGGGTCCCCTCGTACAGAAGTCGCACAAAAGGAGCACGAATGTCAGTCGCAGCAGCCGAGCCCAGAGGTAACACCGCCGGCACGATCACCTACACCGACCTGTACCGGCGCTGGGAAGAGAACAACTGGAGCGCGATGGGACTCGACTATTCGCGGGACCGCGAAGGCTGGGACGCACTCACCGACATGCAGCGGAAGTCCGCCCTCTGGATGTATTCGATGTTCTTCTACGGCGAAGACTCGGTCGCCGACAACCTCTCTCCCTACATCGACGCCGCCCCGACCGAGGAGCAGGCCTACTTCCTGACCACGCAGCAGGTCGACGAGGCCCGCCACGCGGTCCACTTCCACCGCTTCTTCAAGGAGGTGCTCGGCACCGGCGACAGCATCGCCGACACGCTCGAGTCCACCCTCCCCCAGCTCGGCTGGGGCTACAAGATCGTTTTCGAGCGGCTGGACAAGATGGCTGACGAGCTGCGGGCCGACAAGTCGCTGCCGAAGTTCGCCCAGGCCGTGACCCTCTACCACATGATCGTCGAAGGAACCCTGGCCCAGCCGGGCCAGCACTTCATCGAGGACTTCTTCAACAAGGAAGGCTCGATGCCCGGCTTCAGCGAAGGGATGACGCATGTTTCCCGGGACGAGCAGCGCCACATCGGTTACGGCGTGAAGACGCTCTCCGAGCTCGTGCCGCAGTCGGACGAGTGCAAGGCGGCGATCGTCGAGCTCTTCCGTGAACTGAACCAGGCGTCGCTCGCCGTATTCTGCCCGCCGAACTACGACCGGGCCTACAGCGAGTGTTACGGATTCTCCCTCGAGGACATCTACAGCTTCGGCCTGCGGCTCATCAAGCAGCGCTGGAAGACCATCGGCTTCCCGCTGGACGAGATGCCCTCCGACGTATGGCCCTTCGACCACGACCTGCCGGTGGAAGAGATCGCTGCCCGCCAGATCAAGCTGCTGCTCGCCGGCGTGACCGGCGAACCAACGGACCGGCCAGATGGATCGACCGAGGTTCAGGAACTGCTGTTCGACATCACCGCCCGCACCGCGAATTCGGCCGCGGCGGACTCCGGACCGTTCACCCTCCAGTGGAAGTTCACCGACGCCGACCCCTGGCACCTGGTCGTCGACAACGGGTCGACCCGCGCAGTCCATGGAGTTGCATCCCACCCCGACCTCACCCTGAAGACCGACTGGGGCGAATGGGTCCACATCGCCACCAACAAGAAGAATCCGCTCAGGTCTGTGGCGAGCCGGAAGCTGACGCCGAAGGGTTCCCCGAGGGCGATCAACACGTTCCGCAAGGTCTTCACACCTTAACTCCTCGCTTTGGGAAAACTTTCCGTACCGAGACCGCAACCCCCGGGTACCGGACTGGTTATATAGCCAGTCCAACTTGCCGGGGAGGGATGCAAGACAGGACGAAGAGCAGGGGGGAGCTAGCGGTGAGACCCTCCCGGTCTCACCGCTTCTCCCGTTGCAGACCACTTGTGTCACCTGGCTGTCAGTCGTCAGCCAGGCCGACCGAGTGGCCATCGGGTATCAGTCCTCGGCGAGAACGATCAGGCGATCTTCGGGATCAACCACGAACGTCTCCGACTTGGACGGATTGACGGTCATCCCGTAGGCGGCCTCCGGATCGCCGGCGAGCGCCGCACGCCGGTAGCCGATCGCGCATTCATCGTGGCGACGGGCAGCCTCGACTAGGGTCGCGAAGTTGACCTCGGCCCCCGGCGTGACGTAGCGGTCGGCAGCCTTCAGGTAGAGCTCGCTGCCCTCCGGCGAAAAGAGCTGGGTGAAGACATCGGCCAGGTGGCGGTTCTGCGAGATCTGGGCGAACATCAGGCTGATCACGTTCTCGCTGACGATCACGTCGTCGACCTGCGTGACCTCGGCGAGCTGTCGGCTGCGCTCGTCCACCAGTTCGGTGACGATCGAATAGCCGGAGGTCAGGCTCTGTTCGATCTCGCGCAGGTGGAGCAGGGTTACAAGCGTCCGGGCATCTGCCCGCTGCGCCTCGAGATCATCCGAACAGGCCAGGACCATCACGTGATCCGTGTTCTCGAGGTCGAGGCTCTCGAGAACGGCGCGGTCGGTCGTGCTGGCCCGCCTGAAGTCCACCTTGGCACGGCACGAAGCGACGATCGACTCTTCCGGCGGAAGAACCACCACCCCGGGCTCGATCACCACGTGGATCTCGGACCCTTCACCCAGGAAGGCGTCGAAGTGGCCGACCACGGCGGGGGCACCTCTGTTCCACCCGAGGATCACCACCCTTTCGGCTTCCGGGACTTCAGGCTCAGCCGCGAGGATGGAGCTTTCGTCCGCCGACGCCGCCGCCGGGGTCCGCATCTCCAGGATGAGGTCGTCCTCGGCGATCGCGATCAGCTCGTCCGCCGGCGTGATGATCCGGTCGGGTGAAGGATTGATCTCCACCCGCTTGTCCGAATCGAGCAGGCCGATGATCGCGCAGTCCTCGTAAGCCCGTTCGGCATCGCCAAAAGTCTTTCCGGCGAGGCCCTCCGGGGCCGACATGTAGATCTCGTGGCCGTCGAAATCGAGCAGCTCCTGGACCGCGACCGAGATGCCTGCCTGCCGCGCTGCCTGGACGAGCAGCTTGGCCACGGTCTCCCGCCGGTCCAGCAGAACCGCCTTTCCCCCGCCCGCCAAAGCGGCCGGCGCGAGGTTGGCCGGGTC
>JBPPMI010000282.1:0-5260 GCA_051305975.1 Solirubrobacterales bacterium | reverse complement strand
AGCGCCAGCGCGCGGTCAAGGCACTCCAGGACTGAACTCACGCCGGAGCGAGCAATTCCATGCCCAAATCCCGGGCCGCCTCGCCCTGCCGCTGGTCGAAGGTTACGAACCGGCAGCTTTCCGGGAGCCTGCGGGCGGCGGCAAGATGGATTGCATCAAGGGTGCGCAGCCTGAAAGCCCTGCCGAGTTCGACCGCGTTGACCAGGCAGTCGGCGTCAACCGGGACGAAACTGAACCGGTCGAGGTCGGAGGTCAACCGGCGATCGATTGCTGCCAGGTCGGTTGCAAGCTCGATGTCACGCGCCACGGCAATTGGAGACTCGCTGGCAAGAAGCATGGAGCCGCACCATTCCGGATCCTCGACCATCAGGCTTTCGACCCATTCCGAGCCTTCTTCGTCGAGGTATTTCTTGACTAGCGCCGAAGCATCGAGAGCAATCATCAGATCCGGTCGGCCCGAACCTCGTCAAGAATCTCTTTGGAAGATCGGCCAACTTTGATTCGCAGCGGCGGCAGCGGTCGCGGTTCCAGCCCCCTCCGGCCGGGAATCACCCGCCCGGACGTGATCAGGTCCTCCATGGTCTCTTCCTTCTGGTGGCTCACGAAAGGGACCAGCATGGCCTTCGGCTCACCATCGACGGTGACGATCACGGACTGCCCCTGCGCCGCACTCTTTACCTGATTGCTCAGGTCCTGCCTCAGTTCCCGGATACCGATTCGGTTCATGATCGAAGTGTACACCGTGGTACACATCGGTGTCAGGCTTTTTTCGAAGCCTTCGTTTCGGCCCTGACCTTCGCCTTGGCGCGCTTCTCCAGCGTTGCCAGGTCGCTTCGCAGCGAATCCATGATGGTGTCGAGGTCCGGGGCCAGTTCGCGGTCCCCGACGATGCCGAAGTCGAGATGGTCCATGTAGCTGAGGACCGTGATGTTGAGGCCGACCCCGTCGGTGATCACCGAGATCGGATAATTGGCCTCGAGCTTCGCGCCCGCCACGTAGAGCGGGATCGGCGGGCCGGGCACGTTCGAGATCGTGACGTTGAAGTGCGGCCGGAACCTCCGGTTCGCGCCGACCGAGGTGATCGCCCGAGCCGCACGGGCGAAGACCGCCGGCGGGATGAAGTTGTTGGTGTCGGTCATCAGGTTGGCCGGCAGGGCACCGAACTGGTCCTTCGCCAGGGCCATCTCGTCGTGTGAGCGCAGCAGTCTCTCCACCGGGTCGGGTTCGTCGGTCGGGATCGGGACTACCATCATCGAGATCCGGTTGCCGTAGGTACCGATCTGCTCTTCGGTCCGCACCGAGATCGGGATCATCGCGATCAGCGGTTCATCCGGAAGGTCGTTGTGCGAGATCAGGAACTCGCGCAGCGCCGCCGCCGACAGTGCCACGACCACGTCGTTCACGGTCACCGAGTACGCGTTCTTGATCATCTTCACGGTGTCGAGCGAAAGCGACCCGAAAGATATACGGCGGTGAGCCGAGACCGGGCCGTTCAACATGGTTCGCGGTGCCTTGGTCTTGTCCCGGTCGATCACTTGGCCATCACCGTTCGATCCCGTGACCCGGCGGGCCCGGTCCGAGATCCGGCCGATCAGCCCCACTCCGGGCAAAGCCTGAAGGGTCGGGACGTCAGCGATGTTCGGCAGGATGTATGGCGCGCTCGCGACCGCGGTTGCAACCCGGCGGGGAGTCCCGAAGATGCCGCGGCCGAACAGCTCGATGGAACTCGGAACCCGTTCGGTCTCGCCGTCGTCGGTCGCCGGCGGGACGTCGCGGCCGGTCGGTTCGAGGTCGAAGAGGATACCCATGATCTCGGCCCCCGACACCCCGTCGACCACCGCGTGATGGATCTTGGGGAAGAGCGCGACCCTCCCCTTCTCGAGTCCCTGGATCAGGTAGATCTCCCAGAGCGGACGGGAACGGTCAAGTGGACGGGACACGAGGCGCTCGATCTGGGCGAGCAACTGTGCCTCGTTGCCGGGTGCCGGCAAGGCCAGCTCCCGCACGTGGAACTCGATGTCGAAATCGGGATCATCGACCCACCAGGGGTGGTCGATCCCGAACGGGACCTCGGCCAGGCGCCAGCGGAAAGGCGGCAGGAGGTGGAGGCGTTCCTCGATCAGGTTCTGGACGTCGGCGAGGTTCAGGGTCCCGCCGGGGGCGGTGGACGGGTCGAGTATCGAAAGGCCACTGACGTGGCTGTAGTTCCGTGCGTCCTCGATCGCGAGGAACTGGGCGTCGAAACTGGTCAGCTGCCGGACGAGGTGACTGGACTCACTTGCTGGAGGTGCCGGCATCCTTGCTCGAACCCCCCGACTTCTTCTCGGAGGATGACGATGACGACGAGGATTCTGACGAAGAGGACGAATCCGACGAAGATGATGATGGGTCGGACGAACTCGAAGACGAGTCGCTGCTGCCCGATTCCTTCTTCGCGGCCGCGGCGGCCTGCTTCTGCTTGTTGCCGGAGCGGGTGCCGTAGTCGGTGTTGTGGAAACCCGAACCCTTGAAATGGATCGCCGGCGAATGGAGCACGCGCTGCGTCGGCGCCCCGCATTCGGGGCACTCCGTCAGGGCGTCTTCGGTCATCGACTGGATGACTTCGACCTCATGGCCTTTTTCGCAGCGGTATTCGTAGATCGGCATTCGACCTTTGATTATCGCAGCGCGTAGCCGCAAGCGTCCCGATACCTTGTGAAACATGGCCGAAAAACCGGAAGTCGAGAGAAATACCGAAGTCACGATGGACGAGATCGTCGCCCTCGCGAAGCGGCGCGGATTCGTCTTTCCGTCGTCGGAGATCTACGGCGGACTCGGTTCGACCTACGACTACGGCCACTACGGCGTCCTCCTCAAGAACAACGTGAAGAACGAGTGGTGGCGCTCGATGCTGACCGAGCGCGACGACATCGTCGCCCTTGATTCCGCGATCCTCCAGCACCCGAAGGTCTGGGAGGCATCCGGCCACCTCGACGGTTTCACCGACCCCCTGGTCCAGTGTCTCGGCAAGTGCAAACGGCGCTGGCGCGAAGACCATCTGCGCGAGGCGATCGCCGAAGAGGGCGGCGACCCGAACGGCGAGATCCATTGCCCCGAGTGCGGCGGCGAACTCAGCGAACCCCGCAACTTCAACCTGATGTTCCAGACCCACATGGGCCCGGTGGCCGGTGACGGCAACGCCGTCTACCTCCGGCCGGAGACCGCCCAGGGCATCTTCATCAACTTCAAGAACGTCCTCAACTTCGCCCGCAAGGCGCCGCCGTTCGGCATCGCCCAGATCGGCAAGTCTTTCCGCAACGAGATCACGCCGGGCAACTTCATCTTCCGGACCCGTGAGTTCGAGCAGATGGAAATGGAATTCTTCGTCCCGCCCGCCGACGCCGGCGACTGGTACCAGAAGTGGATCGAGATCCGCAAGAACTGGTACCTGAACCTGGGCATCCGCGACGGCTTCCTGATGGTCCGTCCGCACGAAGACGACGAGCTCTCCCATTACTCATCGAGGACTTCCGACATCGAGTACCTCTTCCCGATCGGCTGGTCCGAGCTCGAAGGAATCGCTGACCGAGGCGACTTCGACCTGACCCAACACCAGACGCATTCAGGCGAGAAACTCGAGTACTTCGACCAGCAGAGCGGCGAGCGCTACCTGCCGCACGTGATCGAACCGGCCGCCGGCGCCGACCGCGCCGCGCTCGCTTTCCTGGTCGACGCCCACGACAAGGAAGAGATCGATGGCAGCGAGCGGACCGTGCTGAAGCTCCATCCGCGCCTGGCCCCGGTCAAGGCCGCTGTGTTGCCGCTCTTCAAGAAGGAAGGCATGCCCGAGCTGGCCATGGAGATCAACAAAGCCCTGCGTGCCGCCGGCATCCAGACCGAGTACGACGCCGGCGGATCGATCGGCAAGCGTTACCGCCGCCAGGACGAGATCGGGACCCCCTGGTGCCTCACGGTCGACTTCGACACCAAGGACGACGGCAACGTAACCCTGCGCGACCGCGACTCACTCGAACAGAACCGCGTGCCGATCGAAGGCCTGCCGGAACTCCTGGCGGGCAAGCTGATCGAGCCCTGGAAGTCTCCGAAGTCGGGCTGACCCTTACGGTTACGAAAGCAGGGCCGTGAGTTCCGGATCGATCCGGGTTCCGGTCTCGGACTTCGCGAAGACGCGGAACGCATGCCGGACCAGCCCGTCCGGGCCTCCGGCGTAGTCCGGCGGGTACAGGTAGATGCCGGAGACGGCCGGGTTGGCCATGCGGACGAGGTCGCCGACTTTGCCGAAGAGGTCGTGACGGTCCACGCCGTACGGGAACTCGAGCCAGTAGCGCTGCGTGAAGTCGCCTTCGTTCACCCACTCGCCGATTCCCGGTTCGTGCGGGCCGAGATCGCGGGCATGCCTCTCCAGGCCGCCGGTTAGGTTGGCGAAGAGGTCATCGAGTATGCGATCGACAGCATCGGCATCGCCCCCCTGCAGGTAGGTGAAGTGGCCGTTCAGCTTCGACTCGTTCTGAAGTTTGGAACGTAGCCCGGAGAGCGAGGTTTCCTCTTCCAGGCGCGGGTCGAACGAGTCTGTGAACCAGCGCAGGCGCGCCATCGCGTAGGGGTACTCGTTGTAAGGCGAGTTCTTGGGGGTGTGGGAGATCCCCACGTACGAGAACAGCGGGATGTCCGCCGCTTCCAGGTCCCGGTTGAGAGTCACCTCACCCATGCCCAGACTCTATGCGAAGAATCCGGTTTTAGGGAATAGTGGCTGTCAATGTCCCCGACCGGCACCCATGAGCTGATCACCCGCAAGGACCGGGCCGTGGCAGCGATAGGGAACCGCTGGGCAGCGCTGCGGTTCGCCTGGCTCCGGATCATCCAGGTCACGCTGGCAGCTGGGCTCGCGTGGCTGATCGCGACCAAGGTGGTCGGTCACGTCGAGCCTTTCTTCGCGCCGATCGCGGTCGTGCTGATCCTCGGCCTGGCGATCGAGCGTCGTGGCAAACGGGCTTACGAAGTGGCCCTGGGCGTTGCCCTCGGAGTTGGTATCGCCGACCTGATCGTCCTCGGCACGGGGACGGGAACCTGGCAGCTGATGCTGGTCATTGCCTTGGCCATGAGTGCCGCGGTCCTGTCCGGCGGCGGGGTGCTGCTGGTCAACCAGGCCGCGGTCTCGGCCGTGCTGGTCGCGACGCTGCCGACTCCGGATTTCGAGGTCTCGGTCCACCGGTTCATCGACGCCCTGATCGGCGGCGGCGTCGCGCTCGCTGCCAATGCC
>JBPPMI010000281.1:0-13508 GCA_051305975.1 Solirubrobacterales bacterium | reverse complement strand
CGATCGAAGTCATCAAGCCGAATCCGGGCCAGCCACGTACCCGTTTCAACGAATATGCGCTCAAATCGCTCAGCGATTCGATCGAAGCCAGCGGGGTCGTCCAACCGCTCCTGGTTCGTCCACTTAGTGACGGAAGCTACGAGATCATCGCCGGTGAACGGCGGTGGCGTGCGGCCCAGATCGCCGGCGTGGAGAAGATTCCGGTCGTCATCCGCGACTCGGACGAAGCCGACCGGCTCGAGGTCGCCTTGATCGAGAACATGGTGCGCGAAGACCTGAACCCGGTGGAAGAGGCGAAGGCCTGTGCCGCCCTGGTCGAAGACCTTGGGCTGAGCAAAGAAGACCTCGGCAAGCGGGTAGGGCGCAGCCGCCCCCAGATCTCGAACCTGATCCGGCTGCTCGACCTGCCCGATGAAGTCCTCGCCATGCTCGAGCAGGGCGAACTGAGCGAGGGCCACGGCCGCGCGCTGCTCCAGGTCGGTGATCACGCGGCCCGCCGCAAGCTCGCGAAGCAGGCGCTGAAAGAAGGCTGGTCGGTCCGCCAGACCGAAGCCCAGGCGAGGGCGGCCGGCGAGAGCAGGAAGTCCACCACGAGCCGCAGCAACCTTTCGGCCGAGGAGCTCGAAGCGATCAGCGACGTCTCCGACAAGCTGGAGGCGAAGCTCAAGCACGAAGTCAGGATCAAGCCCCGAGGCAACGGCCTCTCGGTGGAGATCCAGTTGGAATCACTCGATCAGGCACTCGATCTCGCAAAGCGGCTGAAGTAACCGTTTCCACCTTGCTCCATGGGCGATCGTGGATTCGAACCACGGACCTCGTCCTTATCAGAGACGCGCTCTAACCAACTGAGCTAATCGCCCGCATGACGCTCGCGGATTCTAAGGGTTAGGCGCGTCCGTCGGCTTGGCCGTAGTTCCGCTGCCGCCAGTTCCGAGGGCATTGCCTCCGGTACCTATAATCGGGCTCATGCGTGAGATGCAGATCTACGGGGTCTCTTTCGACATGGTCGGCAAACAGCCGATAGTGCTGCTGAAGACGGTTGACGACAACCGGTTCCTGCCGATCTGGATCGGTCATCCCGAAGCCGCGGCGATCCTGATGAAGCTCCAGGGAGCTGACACACCGCGGCCGATGACCCATGACCTGATGGTCGACATCCTCGACCAGGTCGAAACCAAGTGCGAACGCATCTCGATCACCGAACTGCGGGACAACACCTTCTACGCGACGATCACCCTGTCGGTCGCCGGGACCGAGGTGGAAATCGACTCCCGCCCTTCCGATGCTCTCGCACTGGCAGTCAGGGTGACCGCACCGATATTCGTCTCAGAAGAAGTGATCGACGAATCATCGATCGAGTTCGAGCAGGGCGTGGAAGACAACGAGCAGGTAGTCGAGAAGTTCAAGGACTTTCTCGACGATGTTTCTCCGGAGGACTTCCTGCAAGGTTCGTAGAACTTCGCCGGAAGTCGACCGGTAGAAAACGAACAAGGCATCCAAGTCGACTTCGCTCAATAGAAGTCAAGAATGGTTTCGCTGTGCGACTTGGATGGTGGCTACTCAGCCAGCTCCAGAATTCGGCCGACCATGTCGTTGAAGCCGACCCCTGCTGCTTCCGCGGCCTGGGGGAGGAGTGATGTTTCCGTGAGGCCCGGGATCGCGTTGACTTCGAGTACCTGCGGTCCATCTTCGCCCAGGATCAGGTCCACCCGGGAGAAACCCGAGCAGCCGAGTGCGTTGTAGGCGGCGAGCGCGACCCGGTTGATCTCGTCAGCTTCGGACTCGCCGAGTTCCGCGGGACAGACGAAGTGGGCGCCACCGATCTCGTATCGGGCCTCGAAGTCGTAACCGTTGCTTTCGCTGGGGATCGCCTCGACGATCGGCAGAACCTCGTCGCCCAATACCGACAGCGCGACTTCCCGGCCACTGATCCAGGTTTCCAGAAGGGCCCGGCTGTCGTAGCTCAGAGCGGTGATCAATGCGCCGGGGATGTCTTCCGGCGCGGTCACGACCTTGACCCCGAGGGCCGAACCCTGGGAGGCCGGCTTTGCGACCAGGGGCATTCCGACCACTTCCACTGCGCGCTGGAAACTCGTCGCCGCGCCGAAGTCGCGAATCGACGACTCCGAATAGGTGACCCAGTCCGGGGTTGGCAGATCGCTCTCCCGCAGGATGTACTTGGCGAGGCTCTTGTCCATGCAGCGCTGGCAGGCGGCTACACGAGGCCCGGTGTACGGGATGCCGAGAAGTTCGAGGAGGGACTGGACCGTCCCGTCTTCGCCCTCGGTTCCGTGAAGGGCGATGAACGCGACGTCCGGTTTGGCTTCCGTCAACCGTGAAACGAGGTCGGGACCGAGGTCGAGGGCTTCGACGACATGGCCGAGGTCGAGCAGCGCTTCGGCCACCCGCGCACCTGACCGGAGCGAGACACCCCGCTCGAGCGACCGGCCACCCTGGAGAAGCGCGACCTTCACGAGCTTTCTTCCTTTGGTGGCAATTTCATTTCGCTGCCGCCACCGTCATTTGACTCCGTAGGCGGGAGCTTCATCTCGTTCGTATTGGTCATCGTCTCGTAGAGCTCCAGCTGTTCCCGGGCGACCGCGCCGATCCGTCGGATGCCTTCGATGATGCGGTCCTCCTTCACCCCGGAGAAGTTCAGGCGCATCGAACTGGCACCGCGACCGTCGACGTAACCGGACGTGCCCGGCACGAAGGCGACGTTCTGGCCGAGTGCCTTCGCAAGCAGGTCCCCGGTGTTCAGCACGTCGGGCATCGTCGCCCAGATGAACAGGCCGCCCTGCGGCTTGTTCCAGGTGGCACCGTGGGGGAAGAACTCGGACATCGCCCCGATCATCGCGTCGCGCCGGCTCTTGTAGATCGCGCGAAGTTCTTCGATGTATTCCTCCCAGCGGCCCTCGGCGAAATACCGGGCGGCGAACTCCTGGGTGAGGGTCGAGGTGCAGAGATCGGCCGCACCCTTGCCGAGCACTACCTTCTCGCGGATCGGAGTGGGGGAGACGAGCCAGCCGATGCGGAGACCTGCCGACAGAACCTTCGAGAGCGTTCCGATGTAGACCACATAGTCGCCGCCGTCGAGGCTGTAGAGCGTGGGGAGGGGGTCGCCTTCGTAGCGGAGGAGGCCGTAAGGGTTGTCCTCGACGATCAGGATCTCTTCCCGCCGGGCGATCTCGACCAGCCGCTGCCGGCGTTCGAGCGAGAGGGTCGAGCCACCGGGGTTCTGGAACGTCGGGATCGAGTAGATGAACTTGGGCCTCTTCCCCTGACCGGCGAGCGAAGTCAGGGTCTCTTCGAGCACGTCGATCTTCATGCCGTCGTGATCGCACTCGATCTGGACGATCTCGGCCTCGTACGAGCAGAAGGTGGGGATCGCACCCGGGTAGGTCGGCGCGTCACAGATCAGCACGTCACCAGGATCGATCAGGACCTTGGTGATCAGGTCAATCGCCTGCTGGCCGCCGGTGGTCGGCGTGATGTCGGCCGGATCCACGACTGTCCCCTCGGCCGCCATCACCTTGGCGATCTGCTCACGGACGGAAGCGACGCCTTCGGTCGGGCCGTACTGGAGGGCTGCGGCGAGCGAGGTCTTCGCGATGTGATCCATCTCCCTGGTGAACACCTCGGCGGGAAAAGTCGACGTGTCCGGCAGGCCCCCGGCCAGCGAAATCACTTCCGGACGGGCCGTGATTGCCATCATGTCCCGCATCGCCGAGGAGCGCATGACCCGGGTCCTCTTCGCGAACAGGGAGGCGTACCGCTCCAGGTCTGATGACCTGGTCTGGGAGCGCCGGGGAGGTGGAGAAGCCGCCATCCTTCTATTCTCCCGGTATCGGAGCTTTCGAAACACTTTGCCTGGCAGCCGGGATCGGCATTGCCATCGGAATGATCGCCGGGACCACGGGTCTCGAAGGATCGGCCCGGGGCCGGATGGCCGTCCTTTCGGCGATGATCGGACTCCTGTTCGGCTACCTGCTGACTTCGTTCCTCGACGGAACGACGATCATCGGGGCCATCGGCGCGGCCATCGCCGCCGGGTTCGCATGTGCGGTGGTGAGTGGTGTCATCGCCGGGGCGACGAGGCGTGGCGGCACGGCGGCACTCGCTTTCCTCACGGTTTTCGCCGCGGCCATCATCGCCGGGGTCTCGGTTCTCTTCCCGCCGTTCGCGATCCTGCCCGCGGCGGGCCTGGTCTGGCTCGCGATTCAGCGCCGCCGGCGTGCGGATCGCAAGCACGCCGGGCTGCGCGTCCTCCGATAGTGGAGCGGAAGCTCGTACTTGCCTACGTCGATTCCCTGCGGACCGACATGCTCAGGCAGGCGATCTCCGAGGGCAGGGCGCCGACCTTCGGGCGGCTGATCAAGCGCGGGGTCCTGGTCGAGGACTGCGTCTCTTCCTTTCCGTCGGTGACCCCGGTCGCCTCGGCCGAGATGGTCACCGGGGTCGCTGCCGACGAACACTGGATCAGCGGAATGAACTGGTACCACCGGGTCGAGCAGCGGTACGTGGAGTACGGATCGTCGCTCGAGGCTTCGCGGGCCTTCGGCATCTTCCGCTCCCTCCACGACCTCGTCTACAACATGAACATGGCCCACCTGAACCCGGGCATCGACACGATCTTCGAGACCCTCGACGACCAGGACCTGCGGACCGCGGCGACCCCGTTCCTCATCTACCGCGGCCGGCACCGGCATCACGTGACGCTCCAGGGACTGACCGGCAAGGCGATCGAATCCGGCCTGATCAAGATGGACTACGGGACCTGGGGTCCGAAGGAACTCTTCTACGGCGACCTCTATTCATCGATGCCCGTTCCCTGCAAGCCGAGTTCGATCCCGGGCCGGCGAGACGCCTACTCCGCCTGTTGCGCGTCGGAGCTCGTTTCACGGAACCGCTTCGATTTCATGATGCTCTCATTCCCCGACAACGACAACTACTCGCACGTCCACGGACCCTCGGCTTCGGTCAATTCGATCGAGCAGGCCGACCTCTGCATGGCCGAGGTGATCAGGGCTGCCGGGGGGATGGACGGGTTCCTCACCGACTACGCGTTGATCCTCCTGGCCGACCACGCCCACACCGATGTCGAGGCGCCGCTCAACCTGATCGAAGGCATGGCCGAGAAATGGCACGTGCTGCGTCCGTCCGAGGACCGGCCTGAGGACGCCGAGCTGGCGGTCAGCCCGACCTCGCGCGCCGCCCACATCTATCTGCTCGACGAGCAGGACAACCCGGTCCGTCACCGGCGGGTGCGCGAGCATGCGGCGACGATCGACGGGGTCGAACTACTGAGCTGGCTCGAACACGAAGACGGTTCCCCGGTCATCCGGATCGGTCCGGGTCTCGGCAGTCAGGGCAGGCTGGTCGCGGTGGTCGAGCGGGACGGCAAACAAATCCGGTTCAGTCCGGTCGAAGGCGGAGTCGAACTGGGCGAGACCGTGACCGACCGCCGCGGCCGGGACTGGACCTGGAGAGGTGACCTCGACGCCCTCGAGGCGACGGTTTCGGCCGGGAAGATCGAGACGCCGGAGTACCCCGACGGTCTGGGCCGCCTCCACTCGGCACTCCACGCTCCGCATGCGGGCGACCTCCTGGTCAGTGCCACGCTCGGCTACGAGTGCCTCGACTGGGGAGGAACCGCCCACATCGGCGGCGGCAGCCACGGATCCCTGCGGAAGGAAGACTCGGAAGGCCCGCTCCTGTTCGTCAACTGCGGCCCGGAGTCGGCATACGAAAGAGACCAATGGGCTCTGAAAGACGTGGTACCTGTGATCAAGGAGTTCTATGGGGCGGACCGGAAATTTCCCAGTTAAGGAACATTCCCGCGGAAGACCGATCCTTGAACCCTCGCTAGGGTCCGGCCGGTGAACATCCTCTTCATCGGTGACGTAGTCGGTTCGCCCGGGCGCAAGGGCCTGGCTGCCGTCATGCCTTCGCTCAGGGAGAAGTACTCACCCGACCTGACCATCGTCAACGGGGAGAACGCGGCCGGGGGGATGGGGATCACCGAGAAGACGGCGCGGAACATCTTCGACAACGGTGCCGACGTGATCACGCTCGGCAACCACACCTACCGTCATCGCGACGCCTATGAATTCCTCGATGAAGCGGAGATGGTGATCCGGCCCTCGAACTACCGCAAGGGAAATCCCGGCAAGGGCCACCTGATCACCGAAGCCGCCGGGATGAGGGTCGCGGTGATCAACCTGAGTGGCACCGTCGGCCTGCGGGCGGCGCACTCGCCGTTCGACGAAGCCGACGCCTTGCTGTCCGGCCTCGAAGGAAAGGCCGACGCGGTCTTCGTCGACTTCCACGCCGAAGTGACCAGTGAAAAGGTCGCCCTCGGCTGGTACCTCGACGGCCGGGTGGCCGCCGTCTGCGGAACCCACACGCATGTCCCGACCGCCGACGGCCGGGTGCTTCCCGGCGGCACGGCCTTCATCTCCGACGTCGGCATGACTGGCGCGCGCGACAGCGTCCTCGGTGTCAAGAAAGAGCAGGCGATCGAACGCATGCGGACCGAGATGCCGGTCCGGTTCGACTCCGCCACCGATGATGTCTGGGTGATGGGGGCCGCGATAACGGTCAACGACTCCGGTCTCGCTGATGCAATTGAGCCGTTCATGGTGCCCGCTGCTTGATGGCTGAACCGCAGGTACTTCAGGCCGTTGGCATCGTCAAGCGGTTCGGCGAACGCGAGGCACTCCGCGGCATCGGTTTCGGTGCCGGCGCCGGTGAGGTGGTCGCGGTGATCGGACCCAACGGCGCCGGCAAGACGACGCTGCTGTCGATCCTCGCCGGCATCGCCGAACCCGATGAAGGATCGGTCGAGGCGGAAGGCGGGGGTGTCGGGTGGGTGCCGCAACAGGCAGCGATCTACCGGAGGCTCACCGTCTCCGAGAACCTGCTGCTGTTCGCGCGTCTCCAGGGCCACACCGACCCGGAAGCCAAGGTCGAGGAAATGATCGAACTGACGGGCCTCACCGAGCGGCGGGCCGACCAGGCGGGAAAGCTCTCCGGCGGCAACCAGCAGCGCATCAATATCGCGATCGGGCTGATGGCGGACCCGACGGTACTGCTCCTCGACGAGCCGAGCGTCGGCCTCGATCCCGCCCAGCGGGCCCGCCTCTGGCAGTTCATCCTCGGCCTGGTCTCATCCGGCACCGCGGTCGTCTTCTCGACTCACGACATCCAGGAGGCCGAGCGGTACGCCGAACGGATCTTCGTCGTCGCCGACGGCAGCGGAGTCTTCGACGGCACCGCCGGGGAACTGCGCGATGCGGTCGTCACCCCCGACGGCCCCGGGACCGACGACCTCGAGACATCCTTCCTCGCGTTCCTGAAGAAAGCCGGCCATTGATGCGCTGGCTGCTGCTCAAGGATCTCCAGATCCTCCGGCGCTCGCCGCTGCAGCTGGCGCTGCTCGTGATCTATCCGATCGCGATCGCCCTGCTCGTCGGATTTGCGCTCACCCGCGGGCCGGAGCAGTCGAAGGTGGCGCTCTACAACGCCCTGCCGACGGGAACCGAACTCGGGTTCGGCGGCGAAGAGGTGAACGGAGACGAGCTTCGATCCCGGCTGTGCGACCGGGTCGAATGCCTCGAAGCCGACAGCCGTGAAGATGCCGAGGACCTGGTGGAGTCGGGTGAAGCAACCGCGGCGGTGATCGTTCCCGAGGATCTCGCCGACAAGATCAGGTCACTCGCTTCGCTCACGCCCCAGAACCCGGAGATCGAAGTGGTGGTGAACGGATCGAGCACGGTCGAGAACCAGATAGTGGACGACCAGATCGAGGCGCTGCGATCCGAGGCCAACCAGTTGATCGCCCAGCGCCTGGCCGAAGGCGGTCGGGAGTACATCCAGCTGATCCGCGACGGCGGGAATTTCAGCGTGCTCGGGCAGGATCTCGAAGTGCTCGGCCTCAAGAACAGCGAAGCGACCCTGAGGAAAGTCCGGCAGCAGGTGAAGGACCCGGCCGACCGGGCGGAGCTGAAAAGGGTGATCAAGTTCGCCGGGCTCGCCACCGAGAACCTCGACCTGGCCGACCCGTTGCTCGGCGCGATCGCCCAGCCGATCGAAGTGACGAAGACCGAGGTCGGTTACGAGGCGCCGAGTCTCGACACCTTCGCGGTTGCAGTAACCGCCACCTTCGCCCTGATGTTCGTGACCCTGCTGCTCGTCGCCGGATCACTCGCGCTCGAGAAGGAGGAGAACGCCTTCACCCGCCTGACCGCAGGTCTGGTGACCCGTCTCCAGATACTGCTCGGCAAGATCGGGCTGGGTGTGGTCATCGGGACGGTGGTCGTGCTGATCCTCCTGCTCGCCCTCTCTTTCTTCGTGACCATCCAGTGGAGCCGTGCACCGATCTGGATTCTCGCCGCCGTGCTCGGGGCGGCCGCCTTCGCCGCGGTCGGGGCTGCGCTCGGAGCCGCGACCCGCGAAGTGCGTGCCGCAACGCTTGCCGCGGTGATGATCAGCCTGCCGTTCGCACTGCTCTCCCTGGTCCCCGACGACGCGGTCGGGCCCGCCATCGAAACGGTCATCTCGGTAGTCACCGCGATCTTCCCGTTCCGCCCGGCGCTCGATGCCCTGACTGGAGGACTCGAGCTGGCCGGCCCTTCGGTCTGGCTGCCGATACTCCATCTGCTCATCCTCACTGCCGCGTACGGCTCTCTCGCAAGAATGGCCCTGCGCCGCTTCTGAGCGGTCGATCACAACCCCGGCGGCAATAGCTCCCTAAACTGGACCGGTATGAGTTTTCCCGCGACTCGCCTACGGCGACTTCGCCGGACACCGGCCCTGCGTGGCCTCGTCCGCGAAACCCACCTCTCGCCAAGTGATCTGATCCAGCCTCTCTTCGTGACTGCCGGTGCCGGCGTCCGGGAGGAGATCTCCGCGATGCCCGGCATTTCCCGCCTCTCGATCACCGAAGCCGTCGAAGAAGCCGGAGCTATTCACGAAGCCGGAGTCGCCGCGGTCCTGCTCTTCGGCATCCCCGCGGACAAGGACGAAGCCGGATCGGGCGCCTATGACGACGAAGGCATCATCCAGATGGCGGTCCGCGCCATCAAGGAGAAGCACCCCGACCTGACAGTGATCACCGACGTCTGTCTCTGCGAGTACACCTCACACGGACAGTGCGGGTTCCTCCGGGACGGCCAGGTCGACAACGACGTCACCGTCGAACTGCTTTCGAAGACCGCGATCTCACACGCCGAGGCCGGGGCCGACATCGTCGCGCCGAGCGACATGATGGACGGCCGGGTCGGTGCGATCCGGTACCAGCTCGACGAAGAGGGCCATCCGGACGTCGCGATCATCTCCTACGCAGCCAAATACTCCTCGGCCTTCTACGGGCCCTTCCGCGAAGCCGCCGATTCGACGCCGCAGGAAGGTGACCGCCACGGCTACCAGATGGATCCGGCCAACGGGGACGAAGCAATCCGCGAGGCCCGCCTCGACCTCGAAGAGGGCGCGGACGCCCTGATGATCAAACCGGCCAGCCACTACCTCGACATCGTGCGCCGGGTAAAGGACGACCTCGGAGCGCCGGTCGCCGCCTACCAGGTGTCGGGCGAGTACTCGATGCTGAAGGCCGCCGGGGCCAACGGCTGGATCGAGGAGCAACGCGCAGCGACCGAAGCGCTTGTTTCGATGAAGCGGGCCGGAGCAGATTTCATAGTGACCTACTACGCCAAGGAGGCAGCCCTGTGGCTGGCCTGAGCAGATCCGCGCCGTCGGCGCCCAAACTGAAGGTGCGTGCCCGAGAAGGTGGCGCCGCGATTTCCCTCGACGAAGTCGACAAGAAGCTGATGAACGTCCTCCAGTCCGGGTTTCCCCTGGTTCGCGAGCCGTTCGCGGTGATGGCCAGTGAGGTCGGGATCTCGCTGTCCGAGACGCTCCAGCGCACGAACCGCCTCCTCGAGAACCGCATAATCCGCGAGATCACCCCGATCTTCGACACCCGGGCACTCGGTTACAGCTCGATGCTGGTCGCGGCCAAGGTCGATTCCGAGAACCCCCAGCGGGCGGCCGCGGTGGTCAACGCCCATCCCGGCGTTTCACACAACTACCTGCGGAACCACGACTTCAACCTCTGGTTCACGATCGCCACTCCTCCGGATTCGAAGCTCGGCCTCGAGCTGTCCCTGGAGCGGTTGATGGAGGAAGCCGGTGCCGAATCGATGCGTTCGCTGCCTACCCTCACTCTCTTCAAGATCAACATGAACCTCGAGATGGAGGGCGGCACCGACGCCCTCTCGGCACCGACGGTCGAAGCCGTCCCGCCGCGGGAGATCGAGCCGCAGCCGTATGACGACACCGACATCGCCGTGATCAAGGCGCTCCAGGGTCCGATGGCCGCGATCCCGTACCCGTACGATGCTGCCGCTGAGGAAGTCGACATGGCGGTCGATGAGTTCCTCGCCCACCTCGAAGGGATGAAGGAGCGCCATCTGCTGCGCCGGGTCGCCGCCATCCTGTTCCACCGTCGCGCCGGGTTCTCGGCCAACGGCATGGGTGTGTGGAGGGTGCCGGAAGAGGACATCGATCGCGTAGGCCGCCGCATGGCCTCCTTCCGCGGGATCTCCCACTGCTACCAGCGCCCGACCTACGAGGACTGGCCGTACAGCGTCTTCACCATGGCTCACGGCCGCGACAAGGCAGAGTGCGACGCGATCCTCGATGCGATCGCCGAAGACACGGGGATGGGACCCGACGATCGGGCCACCCTCTATTCGTCGACCGAATACAAGAAGATTCGCCTGCGCTACTTCACTGACGACTACGTTCAGTGGGAAAAGGCTCATGGCGCCTGAGGACTCCTCCTCGGGTACCGACCTCTTCCAGCGTGCCCAGAAAGTCCTTCCCGGCGGGGTCAATTCGCCGGTAAGGGCGATGCGGCAGATCGGGCGTGACCCGGTCTTCATCGAATCCGGAGAAGGCTGCCGGGTCACCGACCGCGATGGCAACACCTATATCGACTGGGTCTTTTCCTGGGGCCCGCTGATCCTCGGCCACGCCGAGCCTTCAGTGATCGGGGCGGTCACCGCGGCTGCCGCGAAAGGCACGACCTTCGGTGCGGCGACGGAAGGCGAAGTCGAGCTGGCGGAGGAGATAGTTTCCCGTGTTCCCTCGCTCGAGATGATCCGCATGACCAGCTCGGGGACCGAAGCCGCAATGAGCGCCGCCCGCCTGGCCCGGGCGGTGACCGGCCGCGAGATCCTGGTCAAGTTCAGCGGTGCCTACCACGGGCACAGTGACGGCCTGCTGGCCGAGGCCGGTTCCGGCGTCGCGACCCTGGCCGTGCCTTCGGGCCCGGGCATCCCGTCCGCCCAGGCCGCCGGCACGGTTGTCGTGCCGTGGAACGACCGTCAGGCCGCGGCCGACGCGCTCGACAAACATGAAGTCGCGGCCCTGCTGGTCGAGCCGGTGGCGGCGAACATGGGCCTCGTCCCGCCGGACGCCGGCTTCCTCGAACTGCTCCGCGAGAAGACCTCCGAGACCGGCGCACTGCTCGTCTTCGACGAAGTGATCACCGGCTTCCGGGTTGCCCGCGGCGGCGCCCAGGAGCTCTACGGGGTCGAACCCGACCTCACGGTCATGGGCAAGATCGTCGGCGGTGGCCTCCCGGCCGCGGCCTTCGGCGGTCCCCGCGAGTACATGGAACGCATCGCCCCGGCCGGTGACGTCTACCAGGCGGGAACGCTGTCCGGGAACCCACTTGCGGTTGCCGCCGGACTGGCCACACTGAAGGGCCTCGATGCCGCGGCCTACGAACGACTCGGTGTCCTGACCGACCGGCTCGTCGCCGGACTCGAAGGGCTGGCCGCGGACCGTCCGCTCCAGGTCGCGTCAGTCCCCGGCCTGGTCACGCTCTTCTTCCGCGGCGCCCCGGTCCACGACTTCGCCGACGCCACGAGCACCGATCTCGAAACCCACGCCGCGTTCTGCAGGGCGATGCTCGACCGGGGCATCTACCTGCCCCCGGCCCAGTTCGAAGCATGGTTCGTCTCGCTCGCCCATGACGAAGCGACGATCGACGCGACTCTCGAGGCAACCCGCGAGTCGCTGGACGAAGTCCTTTGAGTCCGGCGACTGCTCTGGTGGCTCTCAGCGAGCGGGTCGCCGGCGAAGGCGAGCCGCTGGCCGGCCATGTCGTGGCTCCGGCGGAGCAGCCGGTCTTCGGTGAACTGGCCGCGGCCGGCCCCCGCACGTCGGCGTCTGCGGCGGAATACTCGTTCGTGGTCGAAGCGGTGCGCGAGGGCTATCTCTGCCACTACGGGACCCCGCGGATCCTCGAGGGCCCGGACTCCGACCTGGCACTGCTCGCCGGCGACCTGTTCTACGCGATCGGCATCTCCGGACTCGCTGCACTCGACGACCCCGAATCCGTAGGAATCCTGTCGGATTTGATCCGGATCGCGGCCGGGTTTCGGGCGGTGGGGGATGCCGTCTCGGCCGAGGCCCTCTGGCTGGCGCAGCTTCTGGCTCTGGCATGCGGAATCGACCCCGCCCAGGCCGCTCTGGTAGAGGCCCTGAGAAGGGGCGGGGAGGGTTCGCTCGAGGCCCTGAACGAGTGGTCGTCGGCGTCCGCCATCGAGCACGGTCTCGACCGGGCATATATCGAGGCGCGCAAGGCAATAGACTCCCGGGCCTCAAACCTCTAGAAGTACTAAAGCCAGTTGCCCGACTCAGAAGAAAAAAACCTCTCCGCGGAGGACCGACCCCGCACGAAGCTGCCTGAGGCAGAGCCTCGCGGCTACTTCGAAGGCGAGTCGATGACCCGCCGCAAAGTGTTCGTCGTGGCCAGCCAGGCCCTCGGCGGCCTCGCCGGCGCAGCGGTCGTGCTGCCGGTCGTCGGCTTCGCTCTCGCGCCGGTCTTCGAGCGCGGCCGGGAACGCTGGGAGTCCGTCGGGACGATCGAGGACTTCGGTCCCGAGACCTACAAGCAGGTCGTCTTCACCGAGATCCTCGGAATCGGCGAAGCCGGCAAGACGACCGCCTACGTCCGCCAGGGCTCGGAGGAGTACGGCGAGGATCCGTCCGAGTTCATCGCGATCTCTACCCGTTGCGCCCACCTCGGCTGCCCGGTCCGTTTCGTCCAGGCCGCCGCGAACTTCATCTGCCCGTGCCACGGTGGTGCTTACGACTTCGTCGGCAAGCGCATCGGCGGCCCGCCGGTCCGCCCGATGGACCGCTTCCAGACCCGGGTGACCAAGAACCACGTCGAGCTCGGCCCGCGATACAGCGTGACCAACCAGCTCAAGGCGGTGCGCGCCCGCGACCCCGGAGAGTTCACCGGAGGCATCTGGGAGTACCTCTACCCGCCGCGTCCTACCGTCTTCCCGCCCCCGTGATGGTGTTGATTAGATGAAATCACCGTTCCCCTCACGCACGAAAAAGGCCGATCACGTCGAGAACGGCGCTGCTTCCGGCGAGAACGGCACCGTCGAAGAAGAGGTGAAGCCGACCCGCAAGGAGATGCTCGCCGG
>JBPPMI010000280.1:0-3111 GCA_051305975.1 Solirubrobacterales bacterium | reverse complement strand
CCGCCCAGATCGCGATCGCCCGCGGAAGCTCCTTGGCGGGAAAGATCGCTGCCATCAAGGAGAGCGCCGGAGGCATGATGCCGGCGACGCTGACGCCCATCAGGATGCGGGCTCCGATCAGCTGGACCGGGTCCTGCGCAACCGCAGCCAACAGCGAAGAAACGGCGAAGCCGGTGAATCCCAGCAGGAAGATTCGCTTCCGGCCGAAACGGTCGGCGATCCCGCCGCCGACCAGCAGGAGGCTTGCCAGGGCCAGCAGGAACCCTTCGACCACCCACTGGAGTTCGTTGACCGTCGCGCCCAGGTCGTCAGCGATGTCCGGCAGGGCGACGTTGACGATCGTCATGTCGATCGCGCTGAGGAAGATCGCGGCACAAATCACCCAGAGGGCCTTCCACCGCCGCGGGTCCGGCTCCCCTTCCGGCACCGGACCGTGCGCGGGATGCGGGTCGGGATGGGTAAGCATGAGGCTGACGATAATGCCGACGCTCGAGGCCTGCCACCATTGACCGATGCCCTCCACAGGTTCACCGGCCGACCCCGAACTCGACCTCGATCAGATCGAGTCGGACCTGCGGACGCAACTGGCCGGGATCCAGGGTCGACTGACCGAGATGAAGAAGCCGCCGGAGCGCGGCTCGGCCATCGGATTCGGCAAACGCATCGGCGACGGGACCAGCGAAGCGGTGAGCCGGATCACCGAAGTCGCCCATGCGGACAACCTGGAGGTGACTGCCGAGCGGATCGAGCGCGCCCTCGAGAAGCTGGACGAGGGTACCTACGGCACCTGCGACAGCTGCGGGGAAGAGATCGCCGCCGGAAGGCTGAAGGTCTCACCGGCCAGCTCGCTCTGCATCGACTGTGCGCGACGCCTGCCGTAGGGTCCGGGTATGAGTGAAACCAGTCAGGACCCCCTCCAACAGGTGACCGGCGGCTGCTCGTGCGGCAAGGTGCATTTCGAAGTGAATGCCCCGCTGGTCGGGGCTGCCCGGTGCTACTGCAAGCGCTGCCAGCGCCGGACCGGTACGGCGTTCTCCCAGACAGCGCTGACCCAGCCCGGTTCGTTCGGCGTCACCGAAGGCGAAGAGTTCGTGAAGTTCTACGAGCCCGGCGACGGCGGCTGGAACAAAGGCTTCTGCAGCGAATGCGGCAGCCATCTCCTCACCCGGAACGCGGAGAACCCCGACCTGCTCGCCGTGCGGATGGGCTCACTGGACGAGGACCCGCACGTCCCGGTCCGCGCCCATCAGTTCGTCAAGTACGCCCCGCCCTGGTACGAGATCCCGGACGACGGGATCCAGCGCTTCGACGAGCGCATGACCTACGAGTAGCTATCTGCGCCTGACGGCTGCGCCGAACCGGTCGACCAGCCGGCGGTACTCGCCGAAGGCCGGTTTTGGACGGTACCGGTCGTCGAGCAGGCCGAAATAGGACTGGTAGTCGGGCCCGGCGCTGTTGTTGTCGCGGAGGCCGAACCAGCGGAAGTCGGTGATGCCATAGGTCCCGCGATACCTGACCGCGGTGGTCACGAACTGACGGAGGGCCTTCTTCTGGAGCGCCGGCGTCCGGCCGGGGCCGGTCGGCCAGCCGGTCTCCTCGATGCGGAGCGGGACCCGCGGACCGAACCCCGCCATCGGCATGTAGCACTCGCGGACCTGTGCCAGGCCTTCGAGGAAGGCGTCGCCGTAATCGGTGATCGCGGACGCCGGGGGCGCGTAAGTCCCCGGGTAGAGGTCGAGGCCGATCCAGTCGGTCGACCGGCGGAGCGCCCTTCCGCCGTCCCGGCCCAGGGCAGTCCAGAAGTCGGCGTCGGCCTGTCCCTTGAACAGCCAGGCGTAGTTGAACCCGATCTCGAGGCGTTCGTATCCCCGGCGTCGCGATTCGTTCTTCGCCGCCTTGACTCCCTGGATCAGTGCGTTCACCGCCTGGTCGTAGAAACCGTCGGACGTGTTCGGCGAGAACGCGAGGTTGACTTCGTTCGTGATCTGCAGGCCGGTGACGCCCCTGATCGGCCCGAAGGCGCGGACCACCCGGTGCACGTAGTCGACCCAGGCGCGGATGTTCCCGTTCCGGTCTTCGTTCGGGTGGTACCTCACCTGCAGCTCTACCTTCAGTCCGCGCGCCGAGTAGTGACGGGCCATATGCCGGAAACGGTCGATGCCATCCTGACCGTCGGCCATGAAGAGGCGGTTCAGCCGAACCGTGAAGCTGCGATCGCCGGCCAGTTTCCGGAGAGCGGCATCACGCTTGCCCACATCTACTTTCACGAGAGGGGTCGTCTGGCCCGTTCCTACTTCTCCGGCCAGCCGTGGCCCGATACCGAAGCGGATCGGTGGGCCGCCCCGCGGTTCATCGTCGGCGTAGCTTTCGGCGCAAAGGGGGTCCGGGCTCACCGGCGCCGGGGTATCGCCCGGGGAGATCGACCCTCCCCGGTCCCACGGAATCGCGGTCGCGGCAGGGATCAGGACGAGTCCGCCCAGCACGATGGCGGCAATCGTTACCGCAGATCTGGTCCCTCGGCGAATCATCTTTCGAAGCCTAGTCGGAACACCCGGTCCGGAATCGGATGCTGCGAGTACATATAGGGTCCCTCCCCATGTCGACGCCGAAGATTCCCCGTGACTCCGACAACGACTACACCGCCGAGGCTGCGGCCGCGCGACGCAAATTCGCGGCCGCGCAGTCGGGTTCGAACCTCGACCATGTCGGGTCCTTTTCGGTCGACCCCGCGACCCTCCCCGGCAACATCGAGAACTTCACCGGCGTTGCCCAGGTACCGATCGGGCTGACCGGCCCTCTTCTGGTGGACGGCGAACACGCGCAGGGTGAGTTCTACGTTCCGATGGCCACGACCGAAGGCACCCTGATCGCTTCGTACAACCGCGGCATGAAACTGCTGCACGCCGCGGGCGGGGTCAAGGTGACGGTGGTCGACGAAGCGATGCAGCGCGCCCCGGCGTTCCTGTTCGGTTCAGCCCGCGAGGCCCGCGACTTCGTCGACTGGCTCGACTCCCACTTCGACGAGATCAAGGGCGCGGCCGAAGCGACAACCGGCACCGGCAAGCTGCGCGACATCCAGCGCTTCGTGGTCAGCCGCTTCGTCTACACACG
>JBPPMI010000279.1:0-24851 GCA_051305975.1 Solirubrobacterales bacterium | reverse complement strand
GTGAAGAGCCCCAAGGGCACGATCTACGTCTGGGCGCCGGTTCCCGAGGGGCACACCTCCACTTCGTTCTGCGAGAAGGTCCTCGAAGAAGCGGCAGTGGTGATCTCACCCGGCTCGATGTACGGCCGGTCAGGCGAGGGCTACTTCAGGATCTCGCTGACGACTCCGGATGACCGCCTCGCTGAAGCGCTCGAACGGATGAAAGAACACCTGGCCTGAAGAGGATCGGGTCCTGACGCCTTGATCCACGCTCCGCGCGAATCAAGGCGGCGACACCCTTAGATCCGGCCTTCCGCTTCGAAGGTGTCGCGGAGGCCCGTTTCGAGGTCTCGCGGCCGGAAGCCCAGGTCCTTCTTGGCTTTCTCCGGATTCGCCCAGAACGTGACACCGTCGGTCGATGAGATCAGCTCACGGAGGTTCGGCGGCTGGCCCATGACCTTGCCGACCAGCGGCCCGACCGGGCGCAGCAGCTTGAGCAGGCCGGTCGGCATCGAGCGTGAGGGGGCCTTCCTGCCGGCCACTTCGGCGGATGTTTCGATGATCTCCCGCATGGTCACGTTGTCCGCGGTCAGGATGTAGCTCTCGCCGATTTCGCCCTTGTCGAGGATCAGGGCGAGGCCGGAAGCGATGTCGTCGACGTAGGCGAGGCCCGTGCCGAACTCCGGGAACGGCATCAGCGGCAGTTTGCCGTCGAGGAACTGGTTGATCGTGCCGGCGAGGGCCGAATGGTCACCGGGGCCGTAGACGCCGGCCGGCTGGGCGATTACGCACGGCAGGTTCTTCTCCCTGATCAGCTCCTTCGCGATCTGGTGGGCTTCGTACTTCGTTTCTTCGTAGTACGAGGTGAAGTTCAGGTTGGGCCGTCTATACGATTCGTCCACGATCTCGCCGCCGGTGTTGCCGAACACGGCGCAGGTGGACACGTAGAGGACCCGGGGTATGTTGCATTCGAGGCAAGCGTTCAGGACGTTGCTGGTGCCGTCGACGTTTGCTTCCTTCAGGGCCTGATGCCGCGACTCGGGAATTCCCACTTCGTAAAGGGCGGCGTTGTGGAGGACGGCATCGGCGCCCTGCATCTGGACCGCGAGGCGATCCTGGTCGGAGAGGTCCCCGTCGACGAGTTCGCATCCGAGTTCCTTCAACCCGGTGGCCTTAGAGTGGTCCCTGACCAGACAGGTCAGGTTGTGTCCCTGTTCGGTGAGATGCCTGGCGGTGGACGTTCCGATGAAACCGGTCGCGCCGGTCATGAAGATCTTCATGGCAGGCAGGCTACTCCGAATGCCTAATATGGAGATGTGGAAGCTGAACTGCCGAAAGGGCAGCCAAATGGAATGAAGATCGACGACGCCACCGCGCGCCGTGCGCGTCAGCGTGCGTTGATGATCAGTGTCGACACGACCGGTGACGGCACCCTCGATGAACTCGGTGATTTGTTGCGAACCGCCGGTGTGGTCACCGCCGGCGAGATGATCCAGCGGCGTACCGAACCGGATCCCGACCGGTACTTCGGGCAGGGCAAGCTGGTTGAGGCCAGGGAGGAGATCGCCCGCACCGGTGCCAACCTGGTCGCCTGCGACGACGAACTCGCTCCACGCCAGGAGCGGAACCTCGAAGCGGCCCTCGGGGTGCCCGTGATCGACCGCACTGCGGTGATCCTCGACATCTTCGCCGACCACGCCCATTCCGCTGAAGGCAAGCTCCAGGTGGAACTTGCCCAGCTCGAATACAACCTCGCCCGCATGCGCGGGCTCTGGACGCACCTCGAACGCCTCGGTGCCGGCATCGGTACCCGTGGTCCCGGTGAGTCCCAGATCGAAACCGACCGCCGGCTCGCCCGCGACCGGATCTCGGCTCTGCGCCGCCGGCTGCGGCATGTGGAGCAGAACCGAGGGGTCATGCGCAGCCGCCGCCAGGATTCGGCACTGCCGCAGGTCGCCCTCGCCGGATACACCAACGCCGGCAAGTCGACGCTCCTGAACGCGATGACGGGGGCGGATGTGAGCATCGGGGACCGCCTCTTCCACACCCTCGACCCGACCACTCGCGCGTACGAGTACGAAAGCCGGCGGTACCTGATCACCGACACTGTCGGATTCATCGACAAGCTTCCCCACCAACTCGTCGAGGCTTTCAAGGCGACGCTCGAAGAGACGGTCCTCTCCGACCTGATCCTGCACGTGGTCGACGCCTCGTCACCGGAGGAGCAGCTCCGGATGGAGATGCACGCGGCCGACAGCGTCCTCGGCGAGATCGACGTCGACGACAAGCCCCGCCTGCTCGTTCTCAACAAGATCGACCTGCTCACGGACGAAGAACGTGACGAAGTGCGGATCGCCCACCCGGACGCCATCGCGGTCTCGGCGGTCACGGGTGAGGGGCTCGATGCGTGTAAGGCCGCAACCGAGAAGATGTTCGAGTCGACCATGATGCCGGTCGAGCTGCTCGTCCCATACAGCGAAGGTGCCCGCCTCCACGACCTCCACGAAGTCGCCGGGAAAGTCGAACGCGAGGACGGTCCCGATGGCGTCGTGGTCAAGACACGGCTGCCGATGGGCGAGATGCACAGGTTTGCCGATCTCGCGACCGGTTAGGCCACCGGGACCTTCGGATGCCCCGGTAATGTGGAACCGATGAAGCTCAACTTCCAGATCGTCACCGAAGGCGCGACCCTGCCGACCCGGGCCCACGAGGGTGACGCGGGACTCGACCTCTACGCGTCCGAAGCCGCCCACATCGGACCGGGCGAGCGGTGGCAGGTCGCGACCGGTGTTGCGGTCGAGATCCCGGAGGACCACGCCGGCCTGGTGGTTCCCCGCTCCGGGCTTGCCAGGCGGCACGGAATCTCGGTGGTCAACGCTCCAGGCCTGATCGACGCCGGCTATCGGGGCGAACTGAAAGTACTGCTCCTGAACAACGACCCGGCCGAAGTCTTCCGGATAGTCTCCGGCGACCGGATCGCCCAGCTCGTCATCACTCCGGTCGTGATCGCCGAGCCGACCGAAACCGCGACTCTCTCCGCCAGCGAGCGCGGCGAGAGTGGATTCGGCTCCTCAGGGCGCTAGCCGGCCAGGGCAGCATTCCGGGCCGACTCGTGCGCGGCCGCCTCGAAGGTGTCGTCCAGAGGTTCGAGGTCGACAGTGCCTCCGTGGTGGTGCTCCAGGGCCAGCTTGATCAGGTGGTCGGCCAGCCAGGTGTTCTTCGGGAGGAGGGGCCCGTGGAGGTAGGTGCCGATCAGGTTGTCCTCCCGGACACCTTCGAATCCGTCGGTGCCGTTGTTGCCATGGCCTGATTCGACCTTGCCCAGGGGGGTCGCGTCCGGTCCGAGGTAGGTCCGGCCGCCGTGGTTCTCGAACCCGGCGACGGTGCGCTTCTGTCCGTCCAGGTTCACCTCGATCGCGACCGGCCCGATCAGGCGGGGCCCCGGTTCGCGTACGGTTTCGAGGTCGACGAGGCCGAGGCCCTCGATCTTCTCGTCGGCGAGCTGGTACGAGCTTCCGAGCAGCTGGTATCCGCCGCAGACGGCGAGAATTACCGCACCGTCCTCCTTCGCCCGGACTAGATCGTCCCGTTTTGTCGCAACCAGGTCGGACGCGACCAGCTGCTGGTCCCTGTCCTGGCCACCACCCATGTAGACCAGGTCGAAATCCGCCGGGTCGAAGGACTCTCCGGCCCCGCAGCGGGTGACTTCGAAGTCGATCCCGCGCCAGCGGCAGCGGTTCTCGAAGAAGATGATGTTTCCCCGGTCGGCGTAGATGTTCATCTGGTCCGGGTAAAGGCTCAGGAGTCTTAGTTTCACTTGCAGACCAGTATTACCGAGGCGATGTGGCGGTCGGTCTCCGGAACTTCGATCATCCGCTCGGCCACCAGCCCCGCGCTCGCCAGCTCGACTGTCAGTGAATCCCGGTCGATGAGATCGAGCGTGATGCTGTCGTGGACCTCTTCGAGGGTGCCATCGGATTCGACCACCTGCCGCAGCCGGACGACGGTCAGGGAGCCTTCGTCGAACTCGACTGCGACCGGGCGGCTCGCGAAGACCGTTTCGCCGACCTCACGCAGGTCCGGCAGGATCTCGATCTCCTGGCTTTCGCCGGATGCCACCTCGGAGATGGCGAACGCGGCGATGCCACCCGGTTCGAGCCGGTCCCTGACGCCTTTCATGAGCCTCTGCCGGGCGTCTTCGCCACCGACTATGTGGAGGAGCTGTTGCGGGGCGACGACCGCCCCGAACCGTTCGCGGCCGAGTTCCACGGGATCGAGCTCCGTGACGTCCCCGGTCACCGCGAAGACGCCCTCTTCGGTCGCAAGGCGGTTGAAGTCCGCGACCATCGCCGGGTCGCGGTCGACTCCCACCACGGTCCTGCCTTCTGCCGCGAGGTACCGGGCTACCCGCCCGATTCCGCATCCGAGGTCGAGGACCGACGACGAACCTTCGGTCAGTTCCAACCAGACCGGCAGATCGGCCGCGTAGGCGCACGATTCGACCAGCTGCCAGATCGACGCTTCATCCGAAGCCTGGTCGGCGAGAGTCAACCTTCCCAGTACCTCGCGGCGTCCCCTTGGTCGGCGAGCCGCTTTCGCAGTTCCAGGAGGGCGGTGTAGGTGGGCATCGCGAAGAGTTTTTCCGGCTTCCGAGCCAGGGCCTCCGCCAGGCTTTCGTTCAGGTCGTCGACCACGGTGATGCGGTCAATGTCCCAGCCGCCGTACTTGAGTCGCAGGGCCATTTCCGGTCCCCGAGTGCCGGTGCAGACTATCGAGTTGACATGGGTGGCGAGCATCTCGAAGTCGGCGTCCCAGATCCAGGAGACGTCCCGGCCGTCGGCGATGCGGTCATTCAGCCCGATCCAGAGGTCGAGTTCGCCTGGCTCGAGGGCCAGGGTGCGGATCACTTCATTTGCTCCCGCGGGGTTCTTGATCAGAAGTATCGAAAGTTCGGTGTCCCCGATCTCGATCCGTTCGACCCGTCCGAACACGGCTTCCATCCCGGCAAGTGCGGAGACCGAGTCGGTGACCGGGACGTCGAGGACCCGGGCGGTCGCGATCGCTCCGAGTGCGTTGTAGAGGTTGTAGAGGCCGGGCAAAGGGAGCTTCAGCCGGGCCGAGCCTTCCGGGCTGACCACCGTCGCTTCGACGCCGCTCATCCCCTTGAGCTCGATCCCGGTCGCCGAGACCTCCGGAGCCGGGCGCTTCATCCCGCACTTCGGACAGGAGTAGTGGCCGAGATGTCCGACGAAGGCCCGCTCGTAATCGAGTGCGTGGCCGCAGACCCGGCACTGCTTCGCATCGTGGGCATGCTGGAGCTCGGCAAGGGCTGCGCTCTGGTCATCGATCCCGAAGTAGGAAGTGCGGTCGCCGGAGTAGCGTCCGATGTCGGCGACCAGGGGATCGTCGGCGTTCAGGACGAAGTCGGACCTGCCTGCGAGCGACCCGGCCATCTTCAGCCAGGCATCGGCCAGGGCCTCGGTCTCGCCATAACGGTCGAGCTGGTCGCGGAACAGGTTTCCCAGGAGGATGGCCCGCGGACCGAGCCGGGACGCCGTCTCCGGCAGCCAGGCCTCGTCCACTTCAAACAGGCCTTCGTCCCCGCTCTGCTCCAGGAGTGCGGTGGCGACGCCCCAGGTCATATTGGACCCTGCCCGATTGTGGACCAGATGGTGGCCGTTCGCGGTCATGATCGAAGCCAGCATCGCGGCCGTGGTGGTCTTGCCGTTCGTCGCGCTGATCAGGGTGGAACCGTGCTCGAGCCGGGATCCGAGCTTGTCGATCGCGGCCGGGTCGAGCTTCAGGAGGACGCGGCCGGGCAGGGTGGTGCCGCCACCCCGGCCGGTCAGACGGCTCAGCCGGCCGATCAGTCGGGCGAGGCCGGTATTGAGCCTGGTCAAGGCCCGCCCTCGGGCACGATAATCGGGAGCGCCGAAGGCAGCACCCGGACCGTGGCCGGAAGGGTGGTCAGGGGGTCGCCGTCGGCATAGACGACGAGGGGCTTGCTAGCGCGGATCTCGATCGACGTCGTCTGCCAGGAGTCGACCTCTTCGTTCTTGACGTGGGTTCCCTTGAAGACCTTCGGGAGGTCGAGGAGGAATCGCAATTTAGGTGCGTCGCCGATTACGACCACGTCGAGGCGGCCATCGGAGAGCTCGGCGTCCGGGGCGACGTTCATGCCGCCGCCATAGAAGCCGTTGTTGGCCACGGCGACCGTGTACCCGGTGTACCGGCTCTGGACGCCCCCTTCCACCAGGGCGAACCGTTCCGGTTTCCACTTGAGCAGGGTCCGCAGGGCGGCGTACGCGTAGACCAGCGTGCCCTTGAGGAGCTTTGCTTCGTTGGCTATCCGGTTGGCCTCGGAATCGAAACCGACCGAAGCGATCCCGAGGTAACGCTCGCCGTTCGCTTCACCGACGTCGATCAGCCGTTCGAACCCGTGGTCGAGGCAGTCCACGGCCTCGGCCGGATCGGTCGGGATTCCCAGACCGCGGGCGAGGTCATTACCGCGTCCCGCCGGGATCAGTCCGAGGGGCCAGTCGGCACCGGCCATGGCGCCGCCGATGGCACCGACGAGACCGTCGCCGCTCATCACGACCGGGATCTCGCGGGCGTCGATCGCATCGAGTGCGAGGTCGACCCCGTGCTCGACGGATCTCGTCCTCTCGACCCGGAAGATCATTCGCCGGGCATCGAGCTGGCGCTCGACTTCGGGCAGCAGTTTGAGGGCCCGGCCGCCGCCGGCGCTCGGGTTGACGATCAGGGCGTATTGCTTTTCGACGGGCAGGGTCATTCGGGCTGGACTTTCTTCCGCGCAGAGAAGTATGTCCCGCGTGCGGCAGTACCAGTCTCGACGTCAACGAACCCGCGCTTCTCGAACTTCTTCCTGAGAAGTTCGTCGGGGGTCGAGAACGGAGTGTCGTGTCCGCTGCTCGAAGCGATGACCACCGATCCGCCCGGTCGCAGGACGCGGTCGATCTCGGCGAAGAAGACGGGCATGTTGGTCTGGGCCACCAGGTCGAAGTTCTCGTCCGGGTACGGGAGTTCGTGCGCGCTGCCGACCCGGAACGCGACCCGTGCCTCCGGATCGAGCCCGATCCGCGAGTTGGCCTGGTCGATCATCTTTGGCGACAGGTCGACCCCGCGGATTCGTGCCCGCGGATATTCGCGGGCGAGGAAGAACGTCGCGGCACCGGTTCCGCAGCCGACGTCGAGGACCCGCTCCGGTTCCTTTCCGGCATGGAGCACCCCGGCAGCCAGTGGTGCGAGGTGGTCGACCGAGCCCGCGCTGGTGTTGGTGTCCCATGTCTTGGCCTTCGAATCGAAGAAACGCATCACCGGTCGGCTGATCATCGGCCAGGCCCAGGGGATCCGGGCGGCCACCTGGCAGATCGCCTTGCCGATCAGGATGGTTCTGTAGTCGGGCGAGGGTGGGCTGGAGGACACGACCTGATCATGGCAAGTCGGACTCCAGGACGACTTCGAACGGCGTGAGGAACTAATCTCCCGGATCAATGAAAGACCGCCAGAAACTCATCGTCCTGGGCGTTGCGGGTGTACTTCTCGCCGTCGTCGTCATCGTCATCGCCGTCTCGCGGGGCGGTGATTCGGATACAGACTCCGGATCGACCGAACTCGCGACCAAGACCGAGAGCCTCGACAAGCCCGAGCCGGACCAGGTCGTGGCCGAAGGAGAAGCGGCTTCCGTGGTCATGGAGACCTCGGAAGGCTCGTTCACCATCGAGCTCGACACGGAGCAGGCACCGGTCACCGCGAACAACTTCGCCTACCTCACCGAGGAAGGCTTCTACGACGGTCTCGGGTTCCACCGGATCGTCCCCGACTTCGTCATCCAGGGCGGGGATCCGAAGGGTGACGGCACCGGCGGACCCGGATATTCCGTCACCGAGACGCCGCCGGGCGACCTCAAGTACACACCCGGCGTCGTGGCGATGGCCAAGTCGGGCGCCGAGGCACCCGGAACCTCCGGAAGCCAGTTCTACGTGGTCACCGGTTCCGGGGGCGCTAGCCTCCCGCCCGAGTACGCCCTGGTCGGAAACGTCACCGAAGGAATGGACGTGGTCGACAAGATCGGCGGCCTGGGCGGCCCGGACGAGCAGCCGACCAAGGACGTCGTGATCGAGAAGGCGACACTGGAAAAGGGCTGACCGGTTGAGTGCCGCCCCGGCCGATCCGGAACAGTTCGAGGTCACGACGAAGGACACCGTCGTCCGTGGCGAAAGCCAGGGTGAAGGCCGCGACCTCTTCCTCGCCCACGGCCTGAGTGCCGCCCGGACGTACGTGGTCCACGGTTCGAAAGCCTTGCCGCGCGACGGATATCGCCTTCATACCTGGGACGCCCGCGGCCACGGTGAATCCGACCCGGCGCCCGGATACGACTACTACCATCTCGCTTCAGACATGAAGGCCGTCGTCGATGAGCGGACCGGCGGGGATCCGGTGATCGTCGGCGGCCATTCCATGGGCTGCCACACCGCGGTCAACTTCGCGCTGGAGCATCCCGAGCGGGTCTCCGCCCTCATCCTCATCGGTCCCGTGTTCACCGGCGATGAGACCGACCTCGACATAAGCCGCTGGGACGAGCGGGCCGACGCCCTCGAGCACGGCGGCCCGGCCGAGTTCGCCCGGGTGATCGGCGAGAGGGTGAACGCGGACCCGGAGATCAAGGAGACGATCATCCGGCTCGCCGAGCGGAGAGCGAAGCTCCACCGTCATCCTGAAGCGGTTGCGGACGCGCTCCGCCAGGTTCCGCGTTCCAACCCGTTCGAGTCGCTCGACCAGCTTGCGCACCTCGACTTTCCCGCCCTGGTGGTCGCGAGCCACGACGACGCCGACGACGGGCACCCGTACGAGGTGTCGGTGGCATACGCGGACACGCTGCCGGACGCGGTGATGATCAGCGAAGGGAAGGGCGAGTCGCCCTTGTCCTGGCAGGGCGGACGCCTTTCGCGGGAGATCTCGCGATTCCTTTCCGGGCACGGACTCGCCGGACGGTAGCCTCTGTGGCCGTGTCCGATGACGCCCACATCCCTGACCCTTCCGAGGCACCGGCCCCCGGCATGAAGTGGATTCCCGGGGGGACCTTCGGGATGGGCAGCGAGCGTCACTACCCGGAGGAGAAGCCGGCCGGACCGGTAAGCGTCGACGGATTCTGGATGGACGAGACGACGGTGACCAACGAGCAGTACGCGGCGTTCGTGGAAGCCACCGGTTACGTGACCGTCGCCGAAAAGGCCCCGGACCCGGCGATGTACCCGGGGGCCGATCCGGCCATGCTCGTGCCGGGGTCGATCACCTTCAACCAGCCTCGTGCGCCGATACCGATGGACAACCCGATGGCCTGGTGGTCCTGGACGCCGGGCGCGAACTGGCAGCACCCGATGGGGCCGAGGAGCGACATCGCAGGCAAGGGACAGCATCCGGTGACGCAGGTCAGCTACGAAGACGCGGATGCGTACGCGCGCTGGGCGGGCAAGTCACTGCCGACCGAAGCCCAGTGGGAACGGGCCGGCAGGGGCGGACTTGAAGGCGCCGAGTTCGCCTGGGGCGAGGAGATCGCACCGGAAGGGGAGGAGCGCATGAATCGCTGGATCGGTGAGTTCCCGTGGAAGTTCCGGCCGCGTCCAGGCGGAGCGCGCAAGCCGGGCACCGTCGCCGTGAGGACCTTCGATCCGAACCAGTTCGGCCTCTACGAGGTCACCGGGAACACCTGGGAATGGACAAACACCTGGTTCTCCGACAGGCATGGCGAGCCGACCTCGCGTTGCTGCGCACCGAGCAACCCCCGTGGTGCCACGGTCGAGGACAGCCGGGATCCGGCCAGCGGCATTCCGCGCAAGGTCATCAAGGGCGGCTCGTACCTCTGCGCCGAGAACTACTGCAGCCGGTACCGGCCCTCGTCGCGCATCCCCGAGAGCATCGAAAGTGCCACATGCCATATCTCGTTCCGTTGCGTGGCCTGAACCCGGTACCGCTCACCGTCCGGATACGCTGGCCGCGGATTTGTCCAAGCAGCAACTAGTGGAGGGTTCAAATGGAAACGAGTGGTTCACAGCCCCCGGGCGGTTCGGCCGCATGGGCATCGTGGGTGGCCTTCGCCGGCATCATGATGATGCTGATCGGTGTGTTCAGCGTCATCGCCGGACTCGCCGCAGCATTCGATGACAGCTACTTCACCGGTCAGACTGCCGGCGGTGACATCTACCTGCTCAGCGTCACGGCAGTCGGAATCATCTGGATGGTCCTCGGTGTGATCAAGGTCTGGGCCGGCTACGCGCTGATCCAGGGCCGCACCTGGGCGCGACTCCTGACTATCGTCCTGTGTTTCTTCCACGCGATCGTCGACATGGTGACTTTGACCACACAGCCGATCCTCGGCCTGGTCTTCATCGCTTTCAACATCATCATCCTGTACGCAGTGACGGTGAAGTGGGAAGAGGCGAAGATCGGCATGGGGGACTGAAGCGAAAGGGCTTCTGGAAAAGCCCGTTGCGGTACTGAAGCGGATCTGGGCCGTCATCTGGACGGCCGCGATGTCTTTCGACAGGGCATCCGGCACCAGGCAGGCGGCCCAGCTCAGTTTCTTCGTGTTGATGACGTTCCCGGCGCTGCTGCTGCTTGCCGTCTGGGTGCTGAGCAACGTCTTCGACACCCCGGACGTCCGTGAGGACCTGATCAAGTTCATCATCGACAACCTCCCGGTGGAGGAAGTCGAAGGCCGCCAGGAAATCACGAAGTTCCTGAACGGCCTCACCAACGGTGCCGGCAACCTCGGCATCATCACCGCCGGGGTCCTGCTCTACTCGGGCAGCGCCGCAATGGGGGCCATGCGCCACGCCGTGGAGACCGCGAACGAGAACTCCGCCGACGGTCCGGCGTTCCCCAAGAACAAGGGCCTCGACATCCTGATCACCGCGGTGACCCTGCCATTCGCTCTGGTCTTCGTCGCGTTGATCGTGTCGCGGCCCATCAACTCGGCGATCGAGGACGAGACCTTCATCTCGAGCGTCTCCGAGACCTTCGGCGGGCCACTCGGGATCTTCGCCTTCGGTGTCGTCTTCTTCACCTGGATGTTCTGGATACTCAATCCGGGCAAGACCCCCTGGGCGAGCACCCTGATCGGTGCCGCGACCGCCGCAACACTGGTAGGAGCCGTTTCGTACGCACTGCGGCTCTGGTTCGCGGTCATTGGCGGTGGCAGCGCGGTCTACGGCGTTCTGACCGGCTTCATCGGCCTTCTCATCTTCCTCAACCTCGCATCGATGGGTGTCGTATACGGCGCCCACATCGCAGCGACCTTCAGGATCAAGCCGTGGCGCCCGGGGTCCCGGTCGCATCCGTCTGCTTGATGTAGGTTTGCCGCATGGGTTGCTTCGTAGTGCTCTTCGCCTTCATCTCGCCGCGGCTGGCGCTCTTCGTGATCCTGCTCTTCTCGGACTGGGTCAGCAAGGCCTTCGACGGTGGCTGGATCCTTCCGATTCTCGGCTTCTTCCTGCTGCCCTGGACCACGCTGGCCTACATCTGCATGTGGCAGCTCGGAACGCGTGACGTCAACGGATTCGAGTGGCTGATCGTGATCTTCGCGTTCGTGATCGACATCATGGCTTACACCCGAGGCTCGCAGCAGCGCCAGCAACGCGCCTAGGTTCGCGCCTGGCGGTCGTCCCGACCCTGCGGGCTAGTGGACGAAAATCTTCAGTAGGACGATGAGGATGCCGATCGAGGCGTTGATCGTCGCGATCGTCAGCCGGCGGCTCCAGCTCAGCTCCTCGCGTGTCCCGATGGCGAGGCCTGCGCCGAACAGAAGGGCAACGCCGACGCCGACCGCGACGTAGGTGGCCGATTCGGTGTCAACCAGGCCGAGCGGTGCCAGCAGCATGGCGGCGGCCGGGATCAGGGACCCCTGGACGAGGGGCCACTCCCGTTTCATCGTTTCGCGGAGCAGTGCTCCCGCCTCCTTGGGCCGGGCGAAGCCGGCCGCCACGAAGTTCGCGTAGACGTGGGCGATCCAGAACACGACGGCGGTCGCCGCAGCCCAGCCAGCGATAGCAATCGGTCCGAGAGTCGGATCCTTGCTGGCCGTTGTGATGACGGCCATCGACAGGATGGTTCCGTAGATCGCCCCGGCGTAATTGGCTTGGAAAGGCTGTCGTGACATGGTCAGCCGGGAACCCTAGCCACACCGGGCCTTTGGCCGCGGTCGGTACCTTTTGCCGATGGATGCGCTCACCTACGTCGGCCACGCCACGGTCGAAATCGAAATGGACGGTGTGCGCCTGATCACCGACCCGGTCCTGCGCAAACGGATCGTCCACCTCCGGCGACAGGTCCCGTTGCCGCCCGAACCATTCGGCAGCGTGCCCGATGCGATCCTGCTCTCCCACCAGCATTTCGACCACCTCGATCTGCCCAGCCTGCGGGGATTCGGCAAGGACAGCCGCATCATCTCCGGGCCCGGCAGCCGCGGGCTGCTCGACAGGAACGGTTTCGGGAACGTCGAAGAGCTGGCGGTTGGGGAGGCCACCGCGGTCGGTCCGGTGACGGTCACGGCAGTGCCGGCCGAACATGACGGGCGCCGTCGGCCATTCAGCGACCCGGGCGAGGCGGTCGGTTTCCTGGTCGGTGGGTCGCGGCAGGTCTACTTCGCCGGGGACACCGATCTCTTCCCGGACATGGAAACGATATCGCCGGCGATCGACACGGCCCTCATGCCGGTCTGGGGGTGGGGGCACACCCTCGGCGAAGGGCACATGGACCCGGCCGTAGCAGCCCGGGCGATCGAACTGGTCAGTCCGCGGATCGCGATTCCGATCCACTGGGGCACGCTTTTCCCGATGGTCGCCGGCCGGTGGGGGCGGCACCACCTGAGCCGGCCGCCGAGGCGATTTGCCGATCAGGTCGCCGAATCGTCGCCAACGGTCGAAGTCAGGGTGCTCGAACCCGGCGAATCGACCCCGCTCGACTGAGGTTCGGGGGAGGTCCGGGCGGTCCAGGACTTGAACAGGTGGTAGATGTTCTCGGCGCCCACGATCCCGTCCTCGGGCCATTCGAGGTCCACCGGGTGCATCACGAAAGGGTAGGACTGTTGCCCGCCGAGACCGCCGTGTGACCCGACGAGTTCCTCGAAGGCCGCGACTTCGTCGGTTTCGTGCCAGTAGGTGCTGTTGATCATGATGTCCGGACAGTGCGGGAATCCGTGGGTGCGAAGCACGTGCGCCTTTGTATTCGGTCCGTAGGTCTCCAGCGGATCGACACCTTCGATCAGATCCGCTTCGAGGAAGTTGGTGCCGTCGGCCCCGATCGCCAGGGCGCCGTGCTTCTCCGAGTCGATCAGGACGAACCCGATGCCTGGATGGGCCGCGAGACCCTCGACCAGGGCAGGGTGGAGGTCATCCAGGCGCTCGAGTGTCATCCGGCCGGGCTCGCGCGGGAAGTTGATGAGTCCGAGGCATCCGGAAGCCATGACCGACAGCTCCGGGATCGGGTCGTCCTCGTCGTGCCCGGAGTCCTCGTCACGGCCGCTCGAATCCGGGCCGAGGTCACCGTCCTCTACTTTGCCCCGGCTGAACCGCCCGACCAGCCGGCCGAAGAAGGTCTGGTCGTTCGCTACCTCGGTGACCGATGCGTTCAGGTACGCCTGCGCGTCGTCCTCGCCGTCGACGGCGGCTTTGACGTTTTCGCCACGGCTGAGCGAGGAGACCAGGTCTTCGAGGGTGATTCCGTAGCGGTCGAGGAAGGTCATCCCCTGCGACTGGCCGTGGTCGGAGAGCACAACGAAGCGATAGGGCCGGGGTGCGGCCTGGGACGCCTTGACGATGCGGGCGATCTGGCGATCGACCAGCTGGAGGGTCGCCATCGTGTCGGGCCGTTCGATCCCGGAATGGTGGGCGACCTCGTCATAGGCGAGGAACGTCGTGTAGATCGCCGGCCGTCCGGAGAGCATGTCGCCCACGACCGCCGCGACTTGCAGGTCGAGCTGGATCACCGTTGCCCAGGCCCGCATGATCGCGTAGGTGCGGGACCGGTGGATCCGGGGTTCGACGTTGTTGCCGACCTGCTTTGAAGCCGCCCGCCGCTCCTTGAAGATCTCGATGAAGGTGAAGGCCGCCGTCTTGGCCACCGCGTACGGCTTCGCGAAGTACGCGGCGTAGTCGTGGCCGATCTTGCCGCGCCTTTCGAGCACCGTGCTCATGGTCAGCATCGAGCTGGTGGCGTCGCCGGAAAGGATGTTGGCCCGGCTCGCCCCGTTGTCCGACAGGAGTCCCTGGCCGTCGGACTGGCGTCTCTCGATCTCGGCCGCATCGCGGGGATGGTTCGTCACGATCGCCTTGTTCAGGTCCTTCTCCCACCAGCGGAACGCGGGCATGTCGTGGTTGTTACCGTGAAGGATGCCGGCCTGGCAGGCACCGGTCTGCGACGACCAGTCGGTCTCCCAGCGGTTCAGGTCATAGCTGCCTTCGCGGACCCATCCGGCAAGATTTGGAGCGTTGCCGTTCGCGAATGCACGACGGAGGACATCGTGGGCAAGGCCGTCGATCTCGAGGTAGACGACACCCGGGACGTCGGTCGTCTCGACCTCGCCGCGGGCGCGGAGCTGCCCGCGGACCACGTTGAGGTACCAGCTGCTGTCCTCGTCGATGGCCAGAAGGGCCGAGACGAGCGAGGTGATCACTGCTATCGAAACGGTGATCATCACCGCTTCGAAGATCCCGTCGATGTGGAGCCAGGGCATCGACAGCATGGCTACTCCCACGACCAGGGCATTGAGGATCAGCCCGAAGAGGCCGAGGGTGAGGACCGTGAGGCGGAGTGTCAGGCGGGCGAGGAGGGGCCAGACGAAGGCGTTCAGAAGGCCGATGGCCAGCGCCGTGACGATCGCCGCTCCGACGCCGTCGATCAGAAAGCCGGGGAGGACCCAGTTCAGGATCAGTAGCGCCGCGGCGTCGATCAGGACCACTACGAAGCCGTGGGCGAGGAGACGCGATGGCTTGCGTGTCACCCCCGGGAGTTCGTGATCGACCATCAACAGGAGCCTTCCACAAAAGGAGATATCGTGGGTGGGTCCCAACCCCCGGAGTCGGAGATCCGACAGACGCCCATTGCTACGCGAACGGCTGGACCGGTCCCGATCCCGGCCCGACAGCACCCCAAAATGCCCCTCAAGGACGTAGCCAATGAGCCAAATCTCGTTCTGGGTCGGTTTTGCGTCCAGCTCGACGGGGAAACCGACCCAGACTGAGATCCGAGTTGCACTTACAAGTCGGTCGACTGACTGGTATATTCGCTTCGCATGAGCCTTCCGCGCCGCCAGCAGAGTGATCGCACTGCCGCCACCCGCACCTCCGTGCTCGACGCGACCGTCGAGCTGCTGATCGAGCGGGGTTACGCCGGTACATCCACCCGGCTCGCCGCCGAGCGGGCAGGTGTATCCCTGGGCGCTCTCCAGCACCACTTCCGTACCAAGGCCGAGCTCAGTGTCGAAGCGATGAGGTACGTCACCGAGCGCCTGGCACAGGAGTTCATCGCCGCCGCACCTGAATCCGATGACCTGATCGAACGCTTCGGCTCCATCCTCGACCGGCTCCTGGTGGTGTTCCGCGGCCCAACCTTCGCCGCCGCGGTCGAGATCCAGCTCGCGTCCCGGACCGACGCCGAGCTTCAGGAACCGGTGCGTGACCTCCACGACGACGTCGAAGCCATCATCTTCGAGGGCGCCACCGCATTGTTGCCCGAATTCGCGGAGCTGCCGGAGTTCCCGGCGGTGCTCCAGACCTCGGTCTCGGCCGTACGTGGACTCGCGATCACGACCATGGACCCGATCACCCCGGTCGAAGAACAATGGATCCTAGTCCGGAGCCAACTGCTCGAGATCGTCCGCAAGCTCGATCAGCAGGAGACCTCGTGAGCACCGGCGTCGCCCGGAACCTGCCTCCCGGTCCGACCGGTCTGGCCAACAAGAAGTTCCTCCTCGACGCGGCCCGTGAGTTCCGGAAGCCGATGTGCCAGATGGCCCTGGACTACGGCGAAGTCTCCAGTACTTACTCGCGCGGCCGGAACCTGGTCGTCGTCAGTGGCCACGAAGCGGCGAAGCACGTTCTGATCACCAACCAGGACAACTACGGCAAGGGCGCCGAGTACGACCTGCTGCGGATCATCCTCGGAGAAGGACTGCTCACCAGCGATGGGCAGCTTTGGAAGAAACAACGCAGGCTGGTTCAGCCGATGTTCGCCAAGCGCCACCTGAACGTCTTCACCGAGCAGATGACCAGCGCCACCGCCGATGCCCTGAATGGCGACATCTTCGGCGGAGTGGCCGACGGTGAAGTCGTCGACGTGAACGAGGCGATGATGGCGCTGACCCTCGACGTGGTGGGGCGTGCCCTGTTCGGTGCCGACCTGAGCGGCGAGACTGCCCGCCGGGTCGGACCCGCCATGAACGATGTGATCGGCCTCGGTACACGAATGGTCCGGCGCCTCCCGACCTACGCCGCTTCCCTGCTGCCCGGAATGAACCTCGAGAAGGCCATCGCCCTGAACCCGGAAGGCAGGCGTTTTCAGCGCTCCCTGGCTGAACTGCGGCTCGTCATCGACGAAGTCCTGGCCGAAAGGAACGACCGCGCGGACGTCGGCGACGACCTCGTCGGCCTGATGCTCAGCGCCAAGGACGAAGAGACCGGTCAGACCATGTCTCGCCAGCAGATCGGCGACGAACTGATGACGTTCATGCTCGCCGGCCACGAGACCACTTCCAACGCGCTCTCCTGGACCTGGAAGTGGCTTTCGCTGAACCCGGCCGCCCGTAACCGTCTCCTCGAAGAGGTCGACGCGAACCTCGGTGACCGGGTGCCGACCATGGAAGACATGGACCTCCTGCCCTGGACCCGCGCCACGATCGAAGAAGCGATGCGGCTAGACCCGCCGGTCTGGACCGTCGGGCGGAAGGCTCTCGCGGACGATGTGGTCGGCGGTTACGACATCCCGGCCGGCTCCGGGGTCATGGTGCTGATCACGATGATCCAACGCGACCCGGAGGTCTGGCCGAACCCGGAGGGTTACGACCCGACACGGTTCCTACCGGAGAACCTCAAGTCCCGGCCACGTCACGCGTACCTGCCGTTCGGCGCTGGGCGCCGCATGTGCGTCGGATCCACCTTCGCGATCGTCGAAGCGACGCTGCTCGCCGCGATGATCAGTCGTCACATCACCTTCGACATTCCCCGCGGCGCCAAGATCGAGGGGGAGGCGGCGATCACCATGCGCCCGAAGGGGGGACTTCCGATGACGGTCCATCACCGCAAGCTCACGGGGGCAACGAGTGAGCTGCCCCGCGCGACAGCGGGTGAAGCCGGGCAGCAAGCCGAAGCCGGCTGCCCGGTACCTCACTGACCGGACGCTAGGCCACGGTTTCGTGCTCGCCGGTGTCCAGGCCGAGTTCGTGTTCGATTTCGGGGTCGAGAGGCTCGCCCCTCGGGTCCCTGTTCTCGACGGCGTGGCCTTCGAGCGAAACGTCGGGGAGGATCCGATCGAGCCAATGCGGCAGCCACCAGGCTTTGTCCCCGAGCAGGGTGACCACGGCCGGGGCGATGACCAGCCGTACGAAAATGACGTCGATCAGGATCGCGAGTCCCAGTCCGAGTCCGATCATCTTGACGACCACCTCATCCTGGGTGACGAAGGCCAGGAAGACCGACGCCATGATCAGGCCGGCGAACAGGACGACCTTGCCGATCCGCGAGAGCCCCACGACGACGCTCTTCCGCGGTCCATCGCCGCCGTTGTAGGCCTCGTGGATCCGGGAGAGCAGGAACACGTTGTAGTCCATGCTCAATCCGAAGAGGATGGCGAAGATCATGACCGGGATAAACGACATGATCGGCACCCCGCTGTCCACGCCGATGAGACTGGACCCGATGCCGTCCTGGAAGACCGCCACGACCACGCCGTAGGCTGCTCCGACCGACAGGAGGTTGAAGACCGCCGAGACGAGTGGTATCAACAGGGAGCGGAACGCCGCTGTCAGCAAGAGGACCGAGAGCCCGATCACCACCAGGATGAAGAGCGGCAACCGGTCCGCGACCTTGTCCGAGAAGTCCTGGAATCCGGCGGTGTTGCCGCCGACGTAGACGTCCAGGCCCGACTCGCTGGTGGCGTCTGGAATGACGTTCCCCCGTAGTTCCTCCACCAGGTCGCTGGTTGCCGCGTCCTGCGGCGAGGTGGTCGGGATCATGGTGATTGTGGCCATCTCGCCATCCTGGCTTTCGCGGGCCGGCAGCACGGTCTCGACGCCGGGCGTATCCCTGACGGCGTCTTCGATCTGCTTCAGCTGCGGACCGGTCTGCGGATCGTCCTTCGGGATGTCGACCGCCAGGAGGAACGGGCCGTTGGAGCCGGGGCCGAAGCCTTCACTCAGCTTGTCGTACGCGATCCGCTGAGTCTTGCCCTCGGGCTGGTTGCCGTCGTCCGGCTGGCCCAGACGGAGGTGGGTCATCGGGAAGGCGAATATCAGGAGCACGATGACGCCGAAGAGGATCGAAAGCCAGGGGTGCGTGGTTACCCGTGTGCCCCATTTGGCGAATCCCTCCGAGGGCTTGACGTGGGCGACCTTCTTCGGGCGCAGGCGCTTCTGGAACGCGCCCATCATGGTCGGGATGACGGTCAGCGCGGACACGACCACCGCGGCTACTCCGATAGCTGCGCCGATGCCCATCTTGCCGATCAGCGGGATGCCGATCACGAGCAGGCCGGCGATCGCGACCATCACGATCAGGCCGGCGGCGACTACGGCCGAGCCGGCGGTCGCGGCCGACTTGGCGGATGCATCGCGCACCGAGTCGCCGGCCGCGAGCTGTTCCCTGAATCTTCCCATCAGGAGGAGCGCATAGTCGATTCCGGCACCGAGGCCGAGCATCACCGCGATCGTGGCCGCGAATTCAGGCAGGCCGAGCGGGGAGGCGAGGACCACGAGGAGGATCTGTCCGACCATCACGCCGATCAGGGCACCGATGATGGTGGCACCCATTGCGGCGGCGGAACGGAAGAGGAGCGAGAGCAGGACGATCGCGATGGCGATTCCGATGAGCTCGCCGACCGGGGCTTCCTGGGTGGAGGCGAGGTCGACCACGATGCCGCGCATCGAGACGTCCACGCCGTCGGTCTCCGCGGTCATTGCGGCGTCCTCGAGGTCTTGGCCCTGCTCCTTGGTGACATCACCGAAGTCGAGGTTCCAGCGGACTTCCGACTGGGCGACTTGGCCGTCGGGCGAGAGGCCGGGAGCCTTGGGGTCGAACGGATCGCCGACAGATTCGACGTCGGGAAGCTGCTTGATCTCGGCGAGGGCCTTCCCGATCGCGGCCTTGCGGGCCGGTTCCGAGAGCTTGCCTTCTTCAGTGCTGAATACAACGGTCGCGTCGACGCCCGCCAGCGCCGGTTCATGGACATCGAACAGGTCGATCGCCTGCTGGCTCTCCGTGCCCGGGATGCTGAAGTCGTCCGGTGGCGGGTCCTGGGCGGTTCCGGCCAGGACGATGAGGGCGATCAGCGCCAGGACGCAGACCGCGAGGGCGCGCTTCCAGTGTCCGGTGATCGAACGGGCAAGGCGTGCGAGTAAGTCAGACATTCAGCTCCAGAGAAAGAGAGGGGAAGGACGAAGATGAGGCCGGGAAATTAGCACATCCGCTGCACGTTCACATTCACTGCGGAAATACCTAGACCGCATTTATGCAGACAACGCAGAGTTTGCTACCTTGGTATCAATGGTCGTGGCTGAATCCAAAAGTCTCAGGGAGCGCAAGAAGCAGAAGACGCGGGCGACTATCGTCGAAGTCGCGCTCCGGCTCTTCTCCGAGAACGGCTACCAGCAGACCACGATCGCCCAGATCGCCGATGCGGCCGACGTCTCGCCGCGCACAGTTTCGACCTACTTCCCGGCCAAGGAAGCGATCGTCTTCGACATCAGCGTCGAGTCCAGGGAGCGGCTGGCCCACCGGATCCGATCCCGACCCGCTGGTCAGGACACGATGGCCGCAGTGCGCGACTGGGTGCTCGACGAGCGCGAGCGATGGAACGAGAACGAAGCCCAGCTGATCTGCCAGCGCCAGGTGATCGACGGCGACGAAGGGCTGACCGCTTACCAGCGTGCCCAGCTCCGGGAGTTCGAGGTCCTGATTGCCGAGGGTCTGGCGGTCGACCTCGGTGTAGGACCGGACGACCTCGGGCCCCGCATGGCCGCGGCCGCCGCGGTGGCGGTCTTCGACCTGCTCGGAGACGAACACGATTCGGCCGGGATCCCGTCGCGCGAGGAACAGCAGCGAATCCTCGACCAGGCACTCACCTTCGTCACCGGTGGTGTATCGGCGATGCGAGCTGCGCGAAGCGTTTGAAAGACGAAAGCCCCGGTTTTCACCGGGGCTTTCGTGACGGGGAACACCCGAGACATTTCGGGCCCTACCTAGTACCTGCCGGGATGGCGGGCGGTGAAGCTCCCCGAGGTCGAAACCAGGCTCTTGCTCCAGCGGGGGCCGTTGCCGACGGTGTTCGAGGTGTCGAACCGCAGGCCGGCGATCACGACGTAGGCATGGCTCGGGTTCGAGTAGACAGTGATCCACTTGCCTTTACCGCGCTTGCCCCAGCTCATGAAGCCGGTTGAAGCGAGCGGGCTCGAAAGGAACTTGCCGCCACGCAGGGCGTAACTCACGGCGCCGGAGCAGTCGTAGCCGCTGGAATGGAAGCTGGCGTGGCCGCCGCCGTAGACGTAGGGCTTGTTGCGGATGCGGTTGGCGTACTTGATGACACGCTTCACGCGGGCCGGCGCCGAATTCGGGGCGATCGCCTTGCCGTTGACCAGCCTGGCCTTCTTGAACGGTTTGCATTCGTTGCTCTTGACCGACATGCCGCCGGAAGTGCTGGCGCAACTCGCGCCGGCTGTGCCGAGGCCGACCATGCCGGTGAGCATGAGGGCGACCCCGAGGCAAAGGGCGAAGAAAAGGCCATACGTGGTTATCGAACGTTGAGGGTGGGGCTTGAACGTGGTGATACCGACTCCTTTTTGTGGCCTACGGGGTTAGCTGACGGACTAGCGCGTGAGGAGTACGCACTCCCGCCTGAATCGGCGGGTTAGCCCCAAATACCTGGTTCCCCCGTTTCCCGGTGCCTAAGGGTCTCGCCGCCTTGCATCCGCGCGAAGCGTGGATCAAGACGTCAGGACCCGTTTTGTGAGCATCGGGAACTCGGCTTGACGGTTGACTGACCTCATGAACTGTAGGTCATTTGCTCATACATTGCTCATAAACCAACGAAACCCTCTTGGTTGCGGTGCTCCTTCGAGCAGTCATTCGGCTCTGCGACAGGCAGGTCAGGCAGAAGTGTGAGGAGAGGCACATCCGATGATATGGGGACTCGTGTGGCCCCATTTGACACCGATCGTCTCATCCCGGACCTTCGAGATCGTGAAGCCCGCGGCCTCGATGCTCACGGCGGTGTCGCGGCTGCAGTGGCAGCCCCCGGCCACGGATGGCCAGATGCGGGAGCGGTCGGCGAATGACTGGACGCGTGCCTTGTGCTTGTCCTTGCCGCGGACATGTTCGAAGAAATGGAGTTCACCGCCGGGCTTCAGAACACGATTGGCCTCACGCAGGGCGGCGACCGGGTCGTCGACCGAGCAGAGCACCATGCAGTCGACGACATGGTCGAAGGAATCGTCCTCGAACGGGAGGTCGGTGGCACTGCCGTCGACGATCGTGATCACTGGCGAGGCATTCACGGCTGACTCCGCAGCCTTCTCGCGCATGTACGCCTCGGGTTCCAGCGCGACCAGTTCGATCACGCCGCCGCCGTAGTGGCCGAAGTTCATGCCGTTGCCGGCTCCGACCTCCAGCACCCGTCCCGATAGTCCCGAGACGAGCTCGGAGCGGAACGGGCCGAACTCCGGCTCCATCCGTTCGGAGAACCAGGTGAAGAAGCGGGCAAAGAGCGGATGATTGACGTCGGAAGCCATGGTGGCAAAACCCTAAACCATGTGGTCCAGCGTCAGATGAGGCTTGTCCCTCACCAGGCGGTCGTGCTGGAACTGGCTGGTGACCAGGGCGAAGAGAACTCCGTCGCTGCGGGTCCGGAGTTCGGCCAGCCTGCCTTCCCGCATTTCTCTGGCGCTCTCTTCATCGGTCCGGCGGGCGAGCTTCCAGTCGGTCTCGTCGACCTTCACCTGGACGTTGAACTCAGTTTCCATGCGCTCGGTCGCGACCTCGACCTGCAGCCGCCCGACTCCACCGAGGAGCGGCATCGGATCACGGCCGCCGTCCTGGGTGAGGACGTGGATCACGCCTTCTTCCGCGAGCTGGTCGAGGGCCCGGGTGAACTGCTTGTGTTTGCGTGCGTCGGCGTTCCGCACCCGGATGAACTGTTCGGGAGCCAGGGTCGGGAGAGGCGGGAAACGCAGTTCCTGCCCCTGATAGACGGTGTCTCCGACATGGAGGTCGGCCGCGCCGACCACCCCGACGATGTCGCCGGGGAAGGCCTCTTCGATCGTTTCGCGCTGCCGGCCGAAGGTTCCGGAGGCGTAGTTCAGGCTGAGTGGCCGGCCGGTCCGGGCGTTGATCACCTTCATGCCACGGTCGAACTTGCCGGAGCAGATGCGGATGAAGGCGTTCCGGTCCCGGTGGCGTGGGTCCATGTTGGCCTGGACCTTGAAGACGAGGCCCGAGAAGTCGCCATCCAGCTCCCGGGGACGTTCATCGAGGTCCACGCGGGGGCCCGGAGGCGGGGCCAGCTCGATGATCGTGTCGAGCAGTAGTTCCACGCCGAAATTGGTCAGTGCGGAGCCGAAAAGGATTGGAGTGGAAATGCCTTCGGCGACCGCACCGGGGTCGAATTCGTGCCCCGCGGCCTCGAGCAGGCTGAGTTCTTCGTCGGCGATATTCCACGCTGCACTGCCGTCCGGGGCCGAATCGAGATCGACGATGGTCTCGGACGCCGCTGCGAGCCCCCCGGGTGCCGAGCGCTCGAACTGGTGGAAGTTCCGTTCGCGCAGGTCGACGATCCCCTTGAGGTCGCCGGGTTCGCCGACCGGCCAGGTGAGGGCGGTCGGCAGCAGGTCGAGGGTCGATTCGATGTGGTCGAGGAGTTCCAGCGGCTCGATGCCCGGACGGTCGCACTTGTTGATGAAGGTGATGAGGGGGATGCCCCGGCTGCGCGCGACTTCGAACAGCCGAAGCGTCTGGCTCTCGATGCCTTTCGCCGCATCGATCAGAATCACGGCGCTGTCGACGGCCGACATGACGCGCAGCGTGTCTTCGCTGAAGTCGCTGTGCCCGGGAGTGTCGAGCAGGTTGATGACTGTTCCTTTGTGCTCGAACCGCAACACGGTCGATGAGACGGAGATCCCCCGGCGCTGTTCCAGGTCCATCCAGTCCGACGTCGTGGCCTTGCGTTTCTGACGCCCCTGGACGGATCCCGCCTCGTTCAGTGCCTGCCCGTAAAGCAGCAGCTTCTCGGTGAGCGTCGTCTTGCCGGCATCCGGGTGCGAGATGATCGCGAAGGTGCGCCGCCGGCCGGCCTCTTCCAGCAGGGAGCTGCCTTTGGCGGCTGTTTGGATCGAAGTTGAAGGGCCGGATGCGTTCACGACCCTTCAGGGTAGTCGGTCAGATCGATCTGAGTGCCGGCAGCAGATCCGACTCGGCCCAGTCGATGAAGCCGTCCTGCTGGTCCTCGCCGATCTGGACCAAGGCGACCTCGGTGAAGCCGGCTTCGACGAAAGGCGTGATCTTCTCGACGTACTCATCGACGTCGTCACCGCAAGGGAGCTGGTCTTGGACGTGTTCCGGCTCGACGTACCGGGACGCGCTCTGGAAGGACTCGGGGTTGGGCAGGTCGGCGTTCACCTTCCACCCGAACCCGAACCAGCGGAACTGTTCGTGTGCCCGCTTCACCGCCGCCTCGCGGTCCGTTCCGTATGACACCGCGATCTGGCCGACCCGCGGTTTGCCCTTGCCTCCGGCAGCATCGAACATCTCTCCGAGCCCGGCCTCCGGCTGCACCGCGACCATCAAGTCGGCTTTCCGGCCGGCGAGGGCGCAGGAGTCCGGACCGGAGACCGCGATTCCGATCGGCACTCTCTCGTCCGGCAGGTCCCAGAGCTTTGCCTGGGCTACGTCGAAGTGCCGGCCACGGAAGTTGAAGCTGTCCTCGCCGTCGAACAGGCCGCTGATGATGTCGACGGCCTCGCCGAGCATCTCGTGACGGGTACCGACAGCGGGCCAGCCCCGGCCGACGACGTGTTCGTTCAGGTTCTCGCCGGCTCCCAGGCCGAGCCGGAACCGGCCACCGGAAAGGATCTGGACGGTTGCCGCCTTCTGGGCCACGACGGCCGGGTGGTAACGGAGGATGGGGCAGGTCACGTAAGTCATCAGCGGGATCCGGTCGGTGGCCTGCGCGGCGGCCCCGAGAATCGACCAGGCATAACCGGAGTGGCCCTGTTCCACCAGCCAGGGCTGGTAGTGATCCGAGATCACCGAGAAGTCGAAACCGGCAGCTTCCGCCTTGACCACGTCTTCGACCAGACGGTCGGGACGGGACTGCTCGGTCATCATCGTGTAGCCGAAGTCGGTCATGCCGCCGGCTTACCCGGGCCGGGCGGCAGTTACACAGGGACCGGTCGTCGCGGGTAGATTGCAGCTCATGCCCGCCCTCGTACTAGGTCCGATGCTCCGTTACGCCGATCCGAACGAGGCCACCGTATGGGTCGAGACCGACGAGGCTTGCGAAGTTGAGGTCCTCGAGCAGAACACGACGACCTTCTGCGTGGCCGGCCATCACTACGCGATCCTGATCCTCGAGGGCCTCGAAGCCGGCAGCGACTA
>JBPPMI010000278.1:0-11958 GCA_051305975.1 Solirubrobacterales bacterium | reverse complement strand
TCGGTGACGTGGTCCTCCGCTGGAGCGGCCGGGTCCCGGCTTCGATCCCGAAGATCGCCCGATTCTCGGGCATCGCGATGAACCAGGCAGAGCGGGTCGACGTGTCCCACCGGGTGTTCGCGAACTACCGGACTATCCGCTTCAACGAGATGGAATACGCATTGCCGCGCGAGGCCGGTCCGGTGGCACTCTGTCGGGTCCTCGACCTGATCGAGTCGGAGCGTTTCCCGATGGGCATGCCGATCGAATGCCGTGTGGTCGCCCCCGACGATGCGCTGCTCAGCCCGGCCCACGAGCGTCCGACCACCTACATCGCGATCCACCAGTACCGCGGGATGGAATTCGCGCCGTACTTCGAGGCGATCGAGGAGATCTTCGACTCATACGACGGCAGGCCACACTGGGGCAAGCGGAACACGCAGACGGCCGAGACGCTCGCCCCGCGGTATCCGGAGTGGGGCAAGTTCCAGGAAGTGAGGAAGAAGTTCGACCCGGATCGTGTGTTTTCCAACGATTACGTTCGACGGATCCTCGGCGACTGAACCGACCGTGGGTGAGAAACGCACCCAGTCTCTTGTCCGGTCCACCTACTCGTTTGAATGTGACGCGTCTCACTCATAAACGGACCTTTGGGTCCGCTTATTCTGTTACTATCCGGACCCATGAGTCCACTTATTTCAGCTCGCCCCGCCCCGATGCGCACCCTCGCCATCCTCGGGCTCGCCGCGCTCTCCTTCGCCCTCGCCCAGACCACGCTGATCCCGGCTCTCCACGAACTCGCGGTCGAATTCGACACCAACGCGAGCGGCGTGGCCTGGATCCTCACCGGGTACCTGATCGCTGCCGCGGTCTTCACCCCGATCTTCGGGCGCCTCGGAGACATGTTCGGCAAACGCCGCATGCTCGTCCTCGCACTCGCCATTTTCGCCGCCGGCTCCATCGTCTCGGCCCTCGGCAGTTCCGTCCAGGCGATCGTTGCCGGACGCATACTTCAGGGCATCGGCGGCGGAATCTTCCCCCTCTGCTTCGGCATCATCCGCGACGAGTTCCCGAAGGAGCGGGTCTCCGCTTCGATCGGCCTGATCTCGGCCACCGCCGGCATCGGCGGGGGACTCGGCCTGATCCTCGGCGGCCTGATCCTCGACAACGCCTCCTACCACTGGATCTTCTGGATGGGGGCCGCCACCGCCGTGGTCGCTGCGCTCGCCGCCCACTTCCTCGTGCCCGAATCACCGAATCGTACCCCCGCCCGCGTCGACTACCGGGGTGCCGTCGTGCTGGCGGTCGGCCTGGTCCTCCCGATGTACGCGATCTCGCAGGCCAACGACTGGGGCTGGGGCAGTCCGAAAACGATCGGCCTGTCGCTGATCGGCGTCGCCGTTCTCACGTTCTGGATCTGGCTCGAACGCCGGACCAAGGACCCTCTGGCCGAAGTCAGCCTGATGAAGAGGCCTCCCGTACTGATGACCAACATCGCGACGCTGCTCATCGGCTTCGGCATGTTCGGCTCGTTCATCCTGATACCCCAGCTGGTCGAGTCACCGACGTCGACCGGCTTCGGCTTCGGCTATTCGGCGACCCAGGCCGGCCTGGTCATGCTGCCGGCCGCATTGATGATGCTGTTCGCCGGCCCCCTTTCCGGGATGGTCGGCTCGCGGATCGGCAACAAGTACCCGCTGGCGATCGGTGGCGTGATCGCCGGCCTCGGCCTGGCCGGCGTCGGACTGATGCACGAGACCGTGCTCCCGATCATCCTCTGGAACGTCGTCTCCGCGCTGGGCGTCGGCCTCGCTTTCGCGGCGATGCCGAACCTGATCATGGAGTCGGTCCCGATGAGCCGCACCGGCGAGGCCACCGGCTTCAACGCCCTGACCCGGTCGGTCGGTTCCTCGCTCGGGTCGCAGGTGGTCGCCTCGATCCTGACCGGCAGCATCCTCGCCGGCACCGGCCTGCCGAGTGACTCCGCCTTCCAGACGGCCTTCATGGTCACGGCCGGCGTATCTATCCTTGCGGGCATCATGGCCCTGTTGATCCCGAGCGCGAGTCACGCGCACCTGTCCACCGCAGAAGAGGTCGGCGCCGCTTCCCCGCTCGGTGAACCCGCGTTCTCGGGCGAATGACCGCGGCCCCGACAGAAGTCGCCGGCCCCGATGCCGAAGCCCCGCGACGGGCCGACGCGGTCCGGAACCGCGAGCGGGTCATCAAGGCTGCCGAGGAAGTGTTCGGCGAGCACGGCCTCGAAGCCGGCGTCCCCGAGGTCGCCGAGAGGGCAGGCGTAGGTAAGGGCACCGTCTACCGGAACTTCGAGACCAAGGAAGAGCTGGTCTCGGCGGTCCTCGCGAGCCGGCTCTCGCGGTTCAACGACATGACCGTCGCCGCGATCGACCAGGACGACGCATGGCAGGCCTTCCGCGACCTCCTGCACAGTGCGATCAAGGGGAAGATGCAGAGCCGGAACTACCTGATCGGCCTGAACCACAAGGGGAAGAGCGAACTCCTCGAATACGAGCGGAAGCGCTCGAAGGTCCTGGTCGGCCAGTTGATGGAACGGGCAAAGAAACAGGGCAAGATGCGCCCGGACGCCGAAGCCGGTGATGTCAGCATCATCTTCGGCGGGATCTGCCGCGTCCTGAACGAACAGGGCGAAACCGACTCGAAGGTCTGGCTGCGCCAGGCCGATCTGGTGATCGACGCATTCCGCGTCCCCGCAGCCTGAAGAGAAACCCGGCTGCTCAGCAAAGGTCAGCCGATTTTTAGGGCGAACTGAGAGTCCTCGGCAACGATGGTCCGATGAATTCATCCGACGACCGCAAGCGATTGGCAGCAGCCCGGAAGGCCGCGCGAATTCAGAAGATCCGGACCATCCGCAGTGGCGTGGCCGCCGCCGGCGTCTCGCTGGCGATCGCGTTCAGCACGGTCATTGCCGAGCGGACCGTGAACGGCTCGGCCGCTTCGGCATCGACTTCACCCGGCAAGTCGAACCTCTCCGGCACCGCTTCCGCCGGGCGGGTCCAGCGTGAACGACTCACGACGAGCCAGTCGTGACCGGCCACCTCGAGACAAGGGAGTTTGCGGCGCTCGGCGGACGCGTGCGCATCTCGATCGACGACCCGGCCGCCGCCTGGCGGCTGCCTGAGGCTGAGGAGATCGTTCGCAACCTGCACTCGGAACTTTCACGGTTCGAGCCCGACTCGGAGCTGAGCCGCCTCAACGCGAACCCGCACACCGAGGTCGAGGTGAGTCCCCTCATGGCGCGTTTCGTCGCCGAGGTGATCGGAGCCGCCCGGATCAGCGGCGGACTGGTCGACGCAACCTGCCTCGACGCGGTCGAGAAGGCCGGCTACCGGGATTCGAAGGACTTCAGCCGGCCGCCGCCGGCCGACCTGGCGGCCACGGCCTGGCCCCGCCACCCGGCCACCCCCAACGGTCGGGCATCATGGGCGGCGGTCGAGGTCGACCCGGACCGCGGCCTGGTCCGTCGGCCGGCCGGGCTGCGGTTCGACAGTGGCGGGCTCGGCAAGGGCCTCGCAGCCGACCTGGTCGCCGAGGCACTCGACGATGTCCAGTACTTCTCGATCGATTGCGGCGGTGACCTTCGCATGGGTGGTACGCAGGCGGACGACACCGTCATCTCCGTGGCCGGTCCGCAGCGCGGGGAGCTCCCGGTAGCCGAACTCATACTGCCGGCAGGATTCGCGGCCGCGACGAGCGGCATCAGCCGCCGCTCATGGATCGGACCGGAAGGGCGACCCAGTCACCACCTGATAGACCCCGGCACCGGACTGCCTGCTTTCACGGGGGTGACCCAGACGACCGCAATGGCCCCGACCGCAGTCGAAGCCGAAGTGGCGGCGAAGGCGGCGTTACTCGTCGGTCCTGACCTGGCCGCCGAATGGCTCGAATTCGGCGGGGTCGTCGTCCTCGATGGTGGCACCTTGATCGAAGTTCCGTCGCCGGCCGAAGCGAGTGGAGTTCTGACGGGCTGAGGTCCAGACGATCCGAGTCGGACACCCAGACGGTCAGTGACTTCTACCGAACGAAGTGACCCGGATCCATGATCAGAGAAAAGTCTTGCCGTCGCCGCGGTAGGTGGCCACCTCGTCCACGATCTCGCCGTTCTCGACCAGCAGCAGCGAGTCGAACCGTTCGCAGAGCTCGCCGGCCTTGCTGTGGCGCATGTACACGTTGTCGCCGAGCTTGAGTCCGTCGGCGGCCGGACCGAGGAGCGGTGTCTGGGCCTCGCCGGCGCCCTCCTCATCGTCCAGCTCGAGTCCCTCAGGCAGCCAAGGCACCGGAAGTCGAGCGGCTCCGGCGGCGCCGGACGAGTGGTAGCCGCCCCCGAGCGCGGTGACCACACCGGGTCCGGGCCTCCGTACCACCGGAATCGCGAACCCGGCGGCAGGGGCAAGGCTGAACCACGAGTAGTGGTCGAACAGGACCGGGGCGAAGAAGCCGGAACCGGCGGTGAGCTCGGTGACCGCGTCCTCCTCAGTCGTGAAATTGAGCGAGCCAGTGCCCCCGCCGTTGACGAACTTCAGGTCGGCGACTTTGCCGACCGCCTCGACCACGGCGGATCGGCGTTCCTTCAACTCCTCGATGGAGCGCTTCTGCATCCACTTGATCTTCCGGGCCCTGATCCGCTGGCCCGCTGGTTCGTCCCCGACGCCGGCGATCTGTCCTTCGTAGGCCATCAACGCGACCAGTTCGACCTTGTCCCGGCGGCCGATCTCTTCGGCCAGGGCCGTCGCCTGTTCCGGGGTGCGCACCGGCGATCGCCGGGCTCCGGCCCGGATCCGGCCACCCATCGCCTCGAATGAGCAATCTAGTTCGAGGCTGACCCGCACCGGTCCGGCCTCCTTGCCGAGCACCGACTCGATCAGGTCGAGGTGCTCGACGCAGTCGACCGTGAGGATCGGCGCGACGTCGGGCAGGGCTGCGTTGTGGAGGGCGAGTTCGCGGAGTGCTTCGAGGTCGGTGGTCGGGTACGCCAGCAGCAGGTCGGTGAAGCCCTGGTCGGCCAGCCAGAGCGTCTCGGGCAGGGTGAAGGTCATGAGTCCCCGGAAGCGCTCGTCACGGTCGAGGATCCGCCCGAGCAGGTCGAGGCTCCGAACCGACTTCGAAGCAATTCGCACCGGTTTGTGTCCCGAGCGGGCAAGGACCGTGTCGCCGTTGGCCCACATCGCGTCGAGGTCCACGAACGCGAATGGTGCTTCGACCTCACTGAAGATCTCTTCGTAATAAGAGTGGCTGCGAGAAGAAAGATCCATGGCACGACCCTAAAGATTCAAAGGGCGGAGGCGAATCCATACAATGCCCCGGCCCGGAGAGGTGGCCGAGTGGCTGAAGGCGCTTCCCTGCTAAGGAAGTATGCGGCAACCCCGTATCGAGGGTTCGAATCCCTCCCTCTCCGCTTTGGGCATGAGTCGTTGGGGTAGCTTCAAAGCATGAGCTCGCAAACTGATCTGGCTGTTTCTTTTCTCGAAGCCTGCGCCCACGGAAACGCGAAGGAGGCCTTCGGGACCTACCTGACCGACGGGTTCGTGCATCACAACCTCCATTTCCCGGCGGAGCCGCTCGAACTCGCAAAAGGCATGGACGAAAGCGATGCCGAACATCCCGACAAGGAATTCGAGGTCCAGCGAACCGTCGAGCAAGGCGACACCGTGGTTTCGCATTCCCGGGTCGCTTACGCCGGCATGGAGATCGCGGCCGTCCACATCATGCGTTTCGAAGGGGACAGGATCGCCGAGTTCTGGGACGTGGCGGCCCCGGTGCCCGACGACTCTCCGAATACGAACGGGCCTTTCTAGGAACAGGGGCCTATAACACCGAAGGACCCCGGATGGTTAGGTCCGGGGCCCTTGGTCGGCCTCCCATTGGGTCACTACAGACGGTCAGTCGTCGGAAATACCGCCTGCCCTGCAACCCATGCTTGTAAATCGGGGGCACGTTTTCAGGGAGGTCACTTGGGGGGCGTGACTCACCCTGCCACTCAACTACCCAACGGCCTCAGCCGGGAAACACACTGTTCATGCGTTGGTAAGGCCGGTTCCGGAGTTGTAGCCGTCGTCGATGGCCGCATCCAGAGTCGCCAGGGTCCGGAGGAGCAGCAGATTCCGAAGTGGTGCCCCGTAGAGCAGAGCCGGAGGCCGGAAATCGACCGACCGCTGCAAGGCCTTTCGCGACCGGAATCCTCCAGGCGTCTCCAGGTGGAATCCGTCGTAGTGCCCTTCGTCGTAGTCGATCATCCCGTGGTTGACCAGGCGCTCGTCGGCCAGGACGCTCCACTGGTCGAACAGGGGGATCCGTGCTTCCACGGCGATCCTCCTGATCCATTCGCTGGTCTCTTTGGCGAATTCCCACCGGCCTTCCCTCTCGGCATCGGCGTGGTCGAGCTGGACGGGGATCGTGAATACGACGGGCACGGGGCCAAGCCGTTTGATTTCGTCGATTACCCGCCCGGCGTCCAGGGCGGTCTCCCTGGCGTCCATGCCGTAACTCGCGCCGTTCGTCCCGAAATTGACGAAGACGTACCGCGGCCGGATCAGGCCGATCTCGTAGGCGAGCATCGCTTCGTCTGGGGGACAGTCGGGATCCCGCCGCCAGGTTGTCGGGCTGTCGGCTCCGTCGAACCTGCCGGATGGGAGGAGGATCTGGTCGGAGATGATCCCGGAGCGGGCCGAGGCCGAAGCGCGGCTGAACGAGTTCCAGGGCGTTCGTTCGGTCGCCGCCGGGGCCTGACCAACCCCCCCTTTGCCTGCTGGAAGTTCGATTTCGCGGTAGCGGAGCATGGTGGGCCTGAGTGAATCGTGGACATCCCATTCCGGTTCCCGGCTGCCGAGTCCGTAGAGGGAGTTGTAGGCGGCAAGGTTGGAATCACCGGCCTTGCCGAAGACACCGGCGCGCATCCCCATGCCTTCCGCGCGGGCGACGTCCTCGCGGAGGCGGGCGGCTGCAGCCTCGTCCCAGCGGCCGCCGAACGCGACCTCGAAGAGCTCGTCGACCCCCTCGGCCGGAATGCCACGCGGTTTCCTGAATCGTCGAATCAAGGTTCGAACCTTACGGCCCGATACTTCAAGTGTGCGAAGGTGTTCTTACCGAAAGGTGAACCAACCCCTTACTGCTTACTGATTGAGGAGAGATAATGCGTCGTTTCGCAGCGCTCACCGCGCTCATGATTTTCGGAGTTTTCGGCATGGCCAGCGTCGCCAGTGCCGCGACCAAGGACTACGCGGCGACCGCGTTGAACATCCTGCCCTCGGGCCAGTATGGCGTGCCCGCGGCCGGCGCCGACGCCCAGGCCCTCATGTACGACGGCCTGACCCCTCTCTTCAACAAGGTCCAGGACAGCGACCTGACCAAATACTTCAAGTCGGAGGCGATCGGAACGGTCGGCAACGCCGGCCCCGGCGTCCCGGAGGTGGTGCCGCGCGCCGATGTCACGATCACCCGTGACAAGTACGGCGTCCCGCACGTCAAGTCGACCACCTACGACGGCGGCATCTGGGCGGCCGGCTGGATCGCGGCGAAGGACCGTGGCCTGCTCCTCTCCGTCGCCCGCTACAACTCCCGGGTCGCGGCGATCGACGTGCCCCACCTCAGCGCGATCGGCCTCGTCGCGAGCGTCGCCGACTTCAAGCCCAGTGCCGAGACCGAAGCAGCGCTCGCCAAGCAGACCGACGCGCTCCTCGCCGAAGGCAAGGAAGGCAAGGCCGTCCTCAGGGACATCGATACCTACATCTCGGGAATCAACGCCTATCTGGCCGCGAACGACCCGGACGAACCGGTCTGGACCCGCAACGACGTGTACGCGGTCAACGCGCTCAAGGACCAGTTCCTCGGCGAGGGCGGCGGCGACGAAGCCCGCCGCTCGCAGTTCCTCGGCGGACTGATCAAGCGTCTCGGCGCCAAGAAGGGCTGGAAGGTCTTCAACGACCTGCGGCAGCACACCAGCGACCGCAGTCCGACTTCGATCGACGGCAACTTTCCGTACGAGCCGCTGCCGAAGAAGAGCCGCAAGGGAAGCGTCGTGCTCGATCCGGACAGCTTCGTCCGGACCGACGTGACCGCGGCACCCCTCTCGGCCGAAGTCACGGCCCCGAAGGCGCGCGAGACCGCCAGCAACACGCTGATGGTCACCAAGGAGAAGTCGGCAACCGGTAGGCCGCTGATGGTCGGCGGCCCGCAGATCAGCTACTTCTTCCCGGGTCTCGTCTACGAGATCGACATGGACGCGCCGGGCCTCAAGTGGCGGGGCGCGACCACGGCTCCGTTCCCCGGCTACCTGCTGATCGGGCGCGGCCAGGACTTCGCGACCACGCTGACCTCGGCCAGCGGAGACGTGATCGACCAGTACGCCGAGCAGCTCTGCGGCGGCAGCGACACCAAGTATCTCTACAAGGGCAAGTGCCGCACCATGGGCACGTTCAACGCCGGCACCCTCGACGGCGACCCGGTCTCCTTCAAGACCACGGTCCACGGACCGGTCGTCGGGTACGCGACGGTCAAGGGCCGCAAGGTCGCCCTCGCGTCGAAGCGCTCGAGCTACGGTAAGGACGTCGTCGACCTGCTCTTCAACCGCCGTATCTCGAACGGCACGGTCAAGAGCCCTTCGACCTTCTACAAGGCCGCGGCCAGGACCCCGCAGACGTTCAACTCGTTCTACATCGACAACAAGAACATCGCCGAGTACACGAGCGGGCTGCTGCCGATGCGCCACCCGATGGTCGATCCCGGCTTGCCGACCAAGGGCACCGGCAAGTTCGAGTGGAAGGGATTCCTCAAGGACTCCGCCCACCCGCACGGCAAGAACCCGAAGTCGGGCCGGATGGTCAACTGGAACAACAGCGTCGCCCACAAGTTCGGCTCGGCCGATGACGAATGGGGCCGCGCCGGAACGGTGGCCCGGGTCGACATGCTGAACAAGCTGATCAAGAAGAACAAGCGGAACGGCAAGTGGACGATGGCTTCGCTGGTCTCGGCGATGAACGCCGCCGCCACGCAGGATGTTCGTTCGGTCGTCACCACTCCGCTCCTGGCCCAGCTGCTGAAGGGCTCGAAGGCCCCGAACGCGATGGCTGCCGGGATGCTGGAGCAGATGGTGGCGTGGAACAAGAAGGGCTCGAGCCGTCTCGACCGAAACCTCGACGGGCTGATCGACGCTCCGGGAGCCGCCTCGATGGACGGAGCCTGGGGCCAGCTGACGGCCAGCTTCCTGGATCCGGACTCGACTGAACCTGACACCGTGATCTCGGGCGGCATCGCTGATGCGTTCATGAAGCCGAAGCTCGGACCCCAGCTCGACGAGCTGAACTCCCTGTTTTCACGGTTCGACCTGCCGCCGTCCGGCCAGTACGCCGGCTGGTACCAGTACTTCGAGCGCGACATCAAGAAGCTGCTGGGCAAGAAGACCGATCCGTTCAGGGTCAGTTACTGCGGCCACGGCAACAAGGGCAAGTGCCAGAAGGCGATCTGGGGCGCGATCTCCGACGCCGGCGAGGTGCTGGCCCAGAAGTACGGATCGGACGATCCGTCAACCTGGCGGGCCGACGCGAACCGCGAGCGGATCAGGTTCAGCCCGCTGCCGATGATCACTATGCGGTACACCAACCGCCCGTCCGGAATCCAGCAGGTCATCAGCTTCAAGGGTCACCGGTAAGAGTCTCGCCGCCTTGTATCCACGCGGAGCGTGGATACAAGGCGTCAGGGCCCGTTCCTGGTTCTTCGTGAATCGGAGCCCCGGGTCATAAAACGGCCCGGGGCACCGATCTGCAAATATCCCGTTCGTGCTCGACGTAACCACCACCGGCTGGCTCGTAACCATTGGCCTGGTCATCGCGCTGTTCGCTGTTGACCTCGGCCTTGCGATAGCCCGGCCGCACGAGGTCAAGTTCCGTGAGGCGGCCCTCGCCTCCGTTTTCTTCATCGCGGTAGCGATCGGATTCGGCATCGCCTTCGGGATGATCGCCGGCTGGGAGTACGGCGGCGAGTACTTCGCCGGTTACATCCTCGAGAAGAGCCTCTCGGTCGACAACCTCTTCGTCTTCGTCGTGATCATGACCACGTTCGCGGTGCCGAAGCAGCACCAGCAACGGGTCCTGATCATCGGTATCGGGCTCGCCCTGATCCTCCGGGTGATCTTCATCATGCTCGGCGCGGCCCTGCTCGACACCTTCTCGTTCATGTTCCTGCTGTTCGGCCTGCTGCTCGTTTTCACGGCGATCCAGCTCTTCCGCCACCGCGAAGAGGATCCATCGGTCGAGGACAACGCGGTGGTGAACTTCGCCGAGAAGCACCTCGCGGTGACCGACCAGTACGACGAAGGCAAGCTCGCCACGAAGATCGACGGCAAGCGCTTTTTCACGCCTCTGTTCCTGGTTCTCCTGGCGATCGGCAGCGCCGACATCCTCTTCGCGCTCGACTCGATCCCTGCGATCTTCGGGGTCACCGAAGAGGTGTTTATCGTCTTCGCCGCGAACGCCTTTGCGCTGCTCGGACTGCGGGCACTCTTCTTCCTGGTGACAGGGCTGCTCGACCGGCTGGTCTACCTCTCGACCGGCCTCGCGCTGATCCTCGCCTTCATCGGCTTCAAGCTGGGCCTCCACTGGGGCCACCTGCAGAACGACAGCGTGCCGGAGATCTCGACGACGTTCTCTCTGGTCGTGATCGGCGTCGTGCTCACGATCACCACCGTCGCCAGTTTGATCAAGTCGAAGAACAACCCGGAGATGAAGGCGCACGCCGGTTCGCTCCGCGCCCACCCGAACAAGGACAAGGGCGGCGGCCGGCCCCCGAAGTAGGGCTGTCGTCACAATAGGACGGTGGACGTGAACACCGTCAGAAAAACCAAGATCGTCGCGACCGTCGGCCCGGCGAGCTGGGACCCCGACACCCTGGTCGAGATGATCGAAGCAGGGGTGGACGTCTTCCGCCTCAACTTCTCCCACGCCGATGTGGCCCGCCACGCGCGCACTGTCACCGACATCCGCGCGGCGAGCGAGAAGGCCGGCCGCGAGGTCGGCATCCTCGGCGACCTGCCCGGACCCAAGCTGCGGGTCGGGCATTTCCCCGAGGGGGTGGTTGAACTGGTCACGGGCTCCGAGGTGACACTCACCTCTGGCGACGAAGACGGCTCGGCGACCCACATCCCGGTGCCCTGGGTCGAGATGACCGACATCCTCGACGTCGGCGCCACGATCTACCTGGCCGACGGCTCGATCCGCCTCCTGGTCACCGGCAAGACCGGCGACTCGCTGATCGCCAACGTCGAGGTCGGCGGCCCGTTGTCGTCGCACAAGGGCATGAACCTTCCCGGGGTCGACTCGGGCCTCGCCGCAGTTTCGGACGTCGATCTCGGCTGGGTCGACTTCGCGGTCACCAACGAACTCGACCTGCTCGCCGTCTCCTTCGTTCGTAGGCCGTCCGATCTCGATCCGGTGCTGAAGAAGCTCGAAGAACTGGGCTCGGACATACCGATCATCGCCAAGGTCGAGAAGCCCGAAGCGGCCGATGCGATCGACGAGATCGTCGAGGCGGCGAACGGCGGCATCATGGTCGCCCGCGGGGACCTCGGCATCGAAGTGCCGCTCTACGCGGTGCCGGTCATGCAGAAGCGCCTGATCAGGGCGGCGGGCCACGCGTCCAAGCCGGCCATCACCGCGACCCAGATGCTGGCCTCGATGGTCACCTCGAAGCGCCCGACCCGGGCCGAGGTGACCGATGTCGCGACCGCGATATTCGATGGCACCGATGCCGTGATGCTCTCGGAGGAGACCGCCGTCGGCGAACACCCGGTCGAGGCGGTCAAGGTCATGGACCAGATCGCCCGGGCGACCGAGCCCGACCTGCCGTACTGGGAGTGGCTGCTCAACCGGACCAGGCAGAGTGAGATGAACGTCTCCGAGTCGGTCACCCAGAGCGCCGTCGTCGCCGCCTACCGCCTGAACCTCAAGTCGATCG
>JBPPMI010000277.1:0-9518 GCA_051305975.1 Solirubrobacterales bacterium | reverse complement strand
ACGTGAGCCTGGTGCGGATCCGTGCCGCCAAACCGGAGCCCCCGGTGCCGACCGTCATGGACGAGGCAGCGGTCGAGCTGATCCTCCGCCGCGAGCCCGAACCGGGCAACGAGTAAGCCCCGGCGTGGCTCGGCGGACCGCGTACCTCGGCCTCGGGTCGAACATCGGTGACCGGCATTCCCACCTCGAAGCGGCCATCCGCTCCCTGCGCGAACACGGCCTGACGATCGAAGCAGTCTCGTCCGCCTACGAGACCGAGCCGGTCGGCGAGATCCTCGACCAGCCGGACTTCCTGAACGCGGCGATCCGGGTCACGACCGACCTCGAGCCCGAAGCCCTGCTGGACGTGCTGAAAGAGGTCGAAGCCGAGCGAGGCCGTGAAACCGGGCTGCCGAGGCATTCCCCCCGCGAGATCGATGTCGATCTTCTCCTGCTCGGTGACCTCGAATTCGAGTCCGAACGACTGGTGCTGCCCCACCGCGAAGTGACGAGCCGACGATTCGTCCTGGTCCCGCTGCTGGAACTCGACCCGGACCTGACGACCCCGGACGGCCGGAGCCTTCAGTCGGCGCTCGAAGCGCTGCCCGAGGCCGACGATGCGGTCCGGCGCAGCGGCTCCATCCAGGTCGCAGGCAGGCCGGGCGGGATCGACCCCGGGTAGTTCGGGATCACCCGCAACGCGAGTTTGCCGATCGGACGGTCCGCAATGAACGGCTTCAGGTCCTCGACGTTCATGGCCAGCGCGATCGAGGTGGCCACCTGATAGTCCGCCGCGTTCAGCTGCTCGCCGCCGAGTACTCCCTCGGAGATCCAGGCGTCGAGCAAGTCGAGCTGGATCGGGAGGCCTGCGAGGCCGGCGCGCACGTTGTCGTCGTAGGCCTTGTTGAATCGGACCTCCGCTTCGACCAGGGGCCACGCCGTCTTCGTGGCGATCGGGATCGGGACCCCGGTGTGTGAGCCCTCGAGGAATCCGGCCATCGGTTCACCGTTTCGCTTGAGCAACCACCAGAGGATCTGGCGGACCGGATGCTGAAGTTCTTCGTCGCCGAACTCCTCCGCCTCGAGGACCTTGGTGCGCAGGTCCGGATCGGCGGGGAGCAGCGGCGGCTCCGGCCTGACGCGGTCGAGCTCGCGGGCGATGTTGATCGACCCCTGGGACTTTCGTCCGTCGATCTTCAGGGCCGGGACGGTCGTCCCGGGGAACCCGACGGCCCTGAGGACCGCCTTGTGGACCACCGGCAGCAGGTCGACCCGCTTGTACGGGATCGACTTGGCGTCGAGCATCAGTGCGGCCGTGTATCCGGGATGGGATCCCGGGATGTTGTAGAGCTTCGCCTGGTCCATGTTCGGCAGTCTAGAAGCCGGCTTCGGGTTTAGGCCGCTGAAGGGCCACGAAAACCCCACTCGTGCCACACTGCCTACCCATGCTTTTGGCTATCGACGTAGGCAACACCCAGACCCACCTGGGCGCATTCCGGGGCGAAACCCTCACCGAGCACTGGCGGTTCCAGACCAGGGCGGGCGCGACCAGCGACGAGCTGGCGGAGCGCCTCTCCGGGCTGATGGAGCTCAAGGGGCTCGGTTTCAGCGACCTCGACGGACTCGTCGTGTCGTCGGTAGTGCCGCCGCTCGGCCAGGAATACGGGCGGCTGACCGAAAATTACCTCTCGGAGGTCGACTGCCTGGTGGTCGGACCCGGGATCAAGACCGGGATGGCCATCGAGATCGACAACCCGGTGGAAGTCGGGGCAGACCGGCTGGTCAACGCGATCGCCGCCTACGAGCAGATCGGAGACGTCTGTGTAGGGGTCGACTTCGGCACCGGTATCAACTTCGACGCCGTTTCGGCCGACGGCGCCTACCTGGGCGGAGCGATAGCCCCGGGCGTGGAGATCTCCCTGACCGCCCTGACCGAGCGGGCGGCCCGCATCTCCCGGATCGACATCGGTGAGCCCCGGGCCGCGATCGGCACCAACTCCCGCTCGGCGATCCAGTCGGGGGTCCTCTACGGCTTCGCCGGACTGGTCGACGGGGTGGCCCGCCGGATCAATGACGAGCTCGGGGGCAACGCGAAGTTCATCGCCACCGGTGGATACGCGTCGATGATCGTCCCCCACACGGAGACGCTCGAACGGGTTGACGACCTGCTGACCCTGAAAGGCCTCCGGATCATCCATGAGCGCAACCAGTCCTGACACCCAGGCGCAGCCGGCGCTGACTGACCCCTTCGAGATCGGCGGAGTCCAGATCTCGAACCGCGTGCTGCTCGCTCCCCTGGCTGGCATCGGCAACTGGTTCGTGCGACTGCAGGCCAGGCGGTACGGCGCCGGCCTCGCAGTCTCCGAGATGGTCTCCAGCTTCGGCCTCCATTACGGCAACGAGAAGACGATGAACGAGCTGATGCGAATCCACCCGGACGAGCACCCGGTCTCCATGCAGCTCTTCGGCCAGGACCCCGAAGCGATGGAGTCGGCCGCCCGGATCGCCTCCGGGTCAGGCGCCGACCTGATCGACATCAACATGGGCTGCCCGGTGCCGAAGGTCCGGAAGACCGGCGCCGGCGCCGAACTGCTGGCCGACCCGGAGCTCGCGCTCGACGTGGCGAGGGCCGCCCGCGAGGGCAGCGGCCTGCCAGTGACCGTGAAGATCCGCTCCGGCCTGATGCCGGGTGACCGCTCCGGATTCGATCTCGCGGTCCGTCTGGTCGAGGAGGCCGGAATCGCCGCGATCGGGTTCCATCCACGGGTCGCCAAACAGGGTCACAAGGGCACGCCGGACTACGCGATGGCGCGCGAACTGGCCGGGACTATCGACGTGCCGATGATCATCTCCGGCGGCCTCAGCTCCGCCGGTGCCGCGCGGATCGCGTACGAGGAATCCGGGGCGGACGCCGTGATGATCGCCCGCGGCGCCCTCGGCTACCCGTGGGTGTTCGCCGAACTGACCGGTCAGCGGGTCGAGCCGCCGAAGCCGGCCGAGGTGATGGACGAACTGCTCTGGGTGATCGACTGCGCCGAGGGCCACATGGGGACAGACCGGGCCGGGCGGTATCTGCGGAAGTTCTACCCCTGGTATCTCGACCGGATCGACGTGCCGAAGCTGGTCCGGAGCGAGCTCTGCCAGACGGCGGGCCTCGATCGCGCGCGCGAGATCGTGTGTGAGATCCGAGACGGCGAGCCCGTAGCCGTATGAGTAAAGAACTAACCGGACGGGTCGAGACCTGGCAGCTCAAGGGCCGGAAGGAGAGCTTTCGAGACCACTCGATCCACGTCTACCACCAGGAGGGCGACGGTCCGCTGCTCGTGCTGCTCCACGGGTTCCCGACCAGTTCCTACGACTGGCGCCACCTGATTGAACGCTCGCCGGGCCGGGCGATACTCGCCTTCGACTTTCTCGGCTTCGGGCTCTCCGACAAGCCCCGGGATCATTCGTACACGCTGTCCTGGCAGGCCGACTTGACCGAGGAGCTCTCCGGCCGGTACCGCAACGGCGAACCGGTCTACGTCTGCGCCCACGATCTCGGGACCTCGGTGGCCACCGAACTCCTCGCGCGCGACCTGGCCGACGAGCTCAGCTTCGAGATGGCGGGCGTTCTGCTCTTCAACGGCTCGATCCTGATCGAGCGGGCCAACCCGATCCTCGCCCAGAAACTGTTGCGCGGCCCGTTCGGCCCGCTGGCGGCCCGGTTCGCCAACGAGACCTTCTTCCGCCGGCAGTTCGCGTCCGTGTTTTCGAAGGCCCATCCGCTGTCGGACGAGGATGCCGCCGACAATTGGTCGCTGATGACCTACAACGAAGGCAACCGGCTCGGCCACAAGCTGGTCTCGTACATGGATGAACGGGTGATCTACGCCGACCGCTGGCACGGCGCGGTCTCGAAGTGGGACGGCGACCTTCGCCTGCTCTGGGGCCTCGAGGACCCGGTCGCCGTGACCGAAGTGCTCGACGGCCTGCTCGAACTGAGGCCCGACCTGCCGGCGAAACGCTTTCCGGATCTCGGCCACTATCCGCAGATCGAGGACCCGGCACGCTTCGCCGAGGCCCTGAACGAGTCAATGCGTGCATCTGCCTCATCGTTATAATCGCGCTCTCCGTTGCCCTGTTGGCGCCCCGTCCGCGCCGGTTCAGGGCTTTATTTGCAGGGTCGGCAGCTATTCGCTCCGGCCACCCAAGAGAGGTTGATACCAGTGAGCCGTACGTCTGAAATCACGCCTGAAGGCCTGAAAAAACTTGAAGAAGAGATCGAGCATCTCTCGACCGTCCGCCGCCGCGAAGTGTCCGAGAGGATCCGGGAGGCCCGAGATTTCGGAGACATCTCGGAGAATGCCGAGTACGACGACGCCAAGAACGAGCAGGCCCAGCTCGAAGCCCAGATCAGCCAGCTCGAAGAGCGTCTGCGCCGTTCCACCGTCGTCGAGAAGGCCGCCAAGGACACAGGTTCCGTCGGTTTCGGATCGATCGTCCACATCAAGGATCAGGATTCCGGCAACTCGCGCAAGTTCCAGATCGTCGGTTCGACCGAAGCGGACCTGGCCGGAGGCAAGCTGTCGTCCGAGTCTCCGATCGGCGCCGCACTGATCGGCGGCAAGGTCAACGAGATCGTGAAGATTCCGGCGCCCAAAGGCCTCGAGAAGCAGTTCAAGATCACCAAGATCGAAGCTGCGTAGACCTCCGGTGGCTCGAACATGACCGAGCCCGAAGTAAGCACCCTGCTCGCCGAAAGGCGGCAGAAACTCGACCGGCTCCGCGAAGCTGGGATCGACCCGTTCCCGCACAGCTTCGAAGGGCGTGAAGAGATCGGCGGCGTGCTGGCCGAGCACGAAGGCCTCGAAGCAGGTGCCGAAACCGATTCGACCCACCGGGTCGCAGGCCGTGTCGCCGCGCGCCGGGGCCACGGCCAGGCCGCGTTCATCGACCTGCGCGATTCCTCCGGGCAGATCCAGCTTCACGCCAAGGCCGATGTCCTCGGGGACGCATTCAGCCTTCTCGAAGACCTCGACCTCGGCGACATCCTCGGAGTCGATGGCCGGGCGATCGTCACCCGGCGCGGGCAGCTTTCGATCGAGGTGACCGGCTGGCAGATCCTCGCCAAGTCATTGCGTCCGCCGCCGGACAAGTTCCACGGGCTCGAGGACACCGAAACCCGGTACCGCCGGCGTGAACTCGACCTGATCGCCAACGAAGAGAGCCGCGAGATCTTCCGGATCCGCGCCCGGACCGTCTCCGAGACCCGCCGCTGGCTCGACGGACAGGGCTTCTTCGAGGTCGAGACCCCGGTGCTCCAGCCGCTTTACGGTGGTGCACTCGCGAAGCCGTTCACGACGCACCACAACGCGCTGGACCGGGACCTCTACCTGCGCATCGCGACCGAGCTCTACCTCAAGCGCTGCGTGGTCGGTGGCATCGACCGCGTCTACGAGCTGGGCAAGGACTTCAGGAACGAAGGCATCTCGATGAAGCACAACCCCGAGTTCACGATGCTCGAGTGGTACGAGGCCTACGCCGACTACGAAAAGACGGCGACCGACCTCGAGAAGCTGGTCTCCGAGGTTGCCACGACCGTGCTCGGCAAGCCGGAGATCGGGCGGGACGGACGGACGATCGACCTCTCGCCCAGCTGGCACCGCATCACCCTGCGGGACGCGATCCTGGATGCCAGTGGCATCGACATCGAGAAGGAGACCACCCGTGAAGGCCTGGCCGCCGCCATGGACGTCGAGCTGAACGAAACGGTCGGCTGGGGCAAGCTGGTCGACACTGTCTTCTCGAAGCAGGTCGAGCCGAAGCTGATCGAACCGACCTTCATCCTCGACTATCCGGTCGAGCTCTCGCCCTTCGCGAAGGCGCACCGCGACAAGCCCGGAGTGGTCGAGCGCTGGGAGGCGTTCATCGGCGGTGTGGAGATCGCCAACTCCTTCTCCGAGCTGAACGATCCCGACGAGCAGCGCCAGCGCTTCGAGCAGCAGGCCGCCGAGATCGACCGCGGCGACGAAGAAGCGCAGCCGTACGACGAAACCTTCATCGAAGCGCTCGAACAGGGTATGCCGCCGACCGGCGGGGTGGGCCTGGGGATCGACCGCCTCGTGATGATGCTGACCAACACCGCGTCGCTCCGGGAAGTGGTCCTTTTCCCGGCCATGAAGAACTGACGGCGTTCACACCGGGCCTGACGGGTACAGGTAACCTCGAACCATGAACGAGAACAACCGCAGACTTCATGATCAGGGCCAGAGTCTCTGGGTCGACAACATCACCCGGGCGATGCTCGACGACGGCACGCTCGAGAAGTACATCGACGACCTCTCGGTCACCGGTCTGACCTCGAACCCGACCATCTTCGAGAAGGCGATCGGCGGCGGCCACGATTACGACGAGCAGATTGCCGAGATCGCCGGGGGCGGCGTGACCGACCCGGAGAAGATCTTCTTCGAACTCGCCATCGCCGACCTCCGTCGTGCGGCCGATCTCTTCACCGAAACCTTCGAGCGCACCAACGGGGTCGACGGATTCGTCTCGCTCGAGGTCTCGCCGCTGCTCGCCGACGACACCGGCGGCACCACCCAGGAAGCGGCCAGCCTCCACCGCGAGGCGGACCGCGAGAATCTCTTCATCAAGATCCCCGGAACGTCCGCCGGCCTGCCCGCTATCGAAGAAGCGATCTTCAACGGCATCCCGGTCAACGTGACCCTGCTTTTCGACAGCACGCAGTACCTCGCGGCCGCCGATGCCTACATGAAGGGTGTAGAGCGGCGCATCGAGGCCGGCCTCAATCCGGCGGTGAACTCGGTCGCCTCGCTCTTCGTCAGCCGCTGGGATGCCGCAGTGATCGACGACGTTTCGCCCGAACTCCGCGCGAAGCTCGGCATCGCGATCGGCCAGCAGGCTTACGCCGCCTATCGCGAGCTGATCGCCAGCGACCGGGCACAGCGCCTTGCCAACGAAGGCGCGATGACCCAGCGCCTGCTGATGGCGAGCACCGGGACCAAGGATCCGGAGGCTTCGGACGTGCTCTACATCGAGGCACTCGGCGCCCCGAACACGGTCAACACCATGCCGGAGCCGGCATTGCTCGCCTACGCCGACCACGGCGTGACCGGGGACCCGATCCCGCCCGACGGCGGCACCGCGGAGGAAGTGCTCAAGGACTACGCCGATGCGGGCTTCGACGTCGACGAGATCGCTGCGAGGCTCCAGGACGAAGGCAAGGATTCCTTCGCCAAGTCCTGGGCCAGCCTGATCGACACGATCAAGGGCCAGCTGCCTTAGGGCGTCAGACCTGGATCCTCGTTCGACCGGGGCTCAGATGCTCTGGTTCGCCAGGGTCGAGAAGACGTCTTTCAGCAACCCTATGCTGCGGCCGTTCCGGCGTGACGGTGCGCCGATCGACAGGAAGTTCTGGCCGCAGGTGCCGAAGTTGTTGGCGAAGACGTCCATGATGAATTCGCCGCGGATCTGCTGGCCGTTCCGTTTGCGGCCGACCCATCGGGTGTTCTGCCGGTAGTACACCGGGTGCTGCGCCGACTGGAACTGGCGGATCCGGCCGATCGATGTGAAGCGGGCACCCCGCAGCGGCTTCGAATAAAGACCGAATCCGTTGCCGGCGGTGCTGCGGTAGTTGCTCCTGACACTCTGGAACCATTCGTTGGCGCTGCTCGGGCAGACGGCGCCACCCGAGCCGAACTTCAACCAGAGGGTGCCCGTGGGGGAGGCGATATTGATGTCGTTGGGGCCGGAAGAAGCAAACCAGGACTGCGGCCCGTACCAGACCCAGTTCGCCTCCTGGTGCCGGACGAAGTTCTTCCGGATGGCGGCGGAGGAGGGAGGAGGTGTCAGTACCGCGGCCAGGAGCAGAGCGAACGCAATCGCCGCCCCGGCGGCGATGGTGAACCCGTGGCGCCTGCTCCCCTTCAGCTTTCCCATCCTGGCCCTGACCCTACCTCGGAGGCGCAGCCGCTTCAAGTTGAGGCCGGAAGGGCGGGGGACCGGCCCCGTTATACTGAGTTTCAGCCTAAATCGCCGGGTTTCACCACTACTCGGCCGACCCCAGAGGTTTGAGGTACTAGAAGAACTTTGTTCGAGAGATTCACAGAACGCGCACGTCAGGTAGTCGTCCTCGCCCAGGAAGAAGCACGGACGCTCAAGCACAACTACATCGGTACCGAGCACATCCTGCTCGGGTTGCTGCGTGAAGAAGAGGGCCTCGCGGCCCGGGTGCTCGAATCGCTCGACATCACGGTCGAGCGCGTTCGCGCCCAGGTGGTGCGTATCGTCGGTTCCGGAGAAGAGGTCACCTCCGGCCAGATCCCGTTCACGCCACGCGCCAAGAAAGTCCTCGAACTCGCCCTGCGCGAAGCTCTCAGCCTCGGTCACAACTACATCGGAACCGAGCACATCCTCCTCGGCCTGGTCCGCGAGAACGAAGGCGTCGCCGCCCGCATCCTGCTCGACTTCGACGCCGACTCCGACAAGATCCGCAATGAAGTCATCCGCATGCTCTCCGGCCCCGGCGGCCGCCGCCCTGGCCAGTCCGGCCAGGGTTCCAGCTCCGCTGCCGGCCAGGCCGAAGGCGGCAAGAAGTCCTCGAAGCTGCTCGACCAGTTCGGACGCAACCTGACCAAGCTCGCCGAGGACGGCAAGCTGGACCCGGTCGTGGGCCGCGAAACCGAGATCGAGCGCATCATGCAGATACTTTCCCGCCGGACCAAGAACAATCCGGTGCTGCTCGGTGAGCCCGGTGTCGGCAAGACCGCCGTGGTCGAAGGCCTCGCGTCCCGCATCATCAAGGGTGAGGTTCCCGAGATGCTGCGGAACAAGCAGATCTACACGCTCGACCTCGCAGCCCTCGTCGCCGGCTCCAAGTACCGCGGCGAGTTCGAAGAACGCCTGAAGAAGGTCATGAAGGAGATCGCCCAGCGCGGCGACATCGTTCTTTTCATCGACGAAATCCACAACCTCGTCGGCGCCGGCGCGGCCGAAGGCGCGATCGATGCCGCCTCGATCCTGAAGCCGGCCCTGGCCCGCGGCGAAATCCAGACCATCGGTGCGACCACTCTCGACGAGTACCGCAAGTACCTCGAGCGTGACTCGGCCCTCGAGCGCCGGTTCCAGCAGATCCGCGTCGATCAGCCGACCCCGGAACAGACCGTCAAGATCCTCGAGGGGCTGCGCGAGCGTTACGAGCAGCACCACAAGGTGCAGATCTCCGACGAAGCCCTCGAGGCCGCCGCCGAACTGGCCGACCGTTACATCTCCGACCGTTTCCTGCCGGACAAGGCGATCGACCTGATCGACGAAGCCGCTTCAAGGATGCGAATCAAGTCGATGACCGCGCCCCCGGTGTACCGCGACCTCGAAGAAGAGATCGAGACCGCGCGCCGCGAGAAGGAAGCCGCGATCGAGGCCCAGGAGTTCGAGAAGGCTGCCAACCTGCGTGACACCGAGCGCCAGCTCACCCAGCGCAAGCGCCAGCTCGAAGAGGAGTGGTCCGAGGGTGAAGAAACCGAGCGCCCGGTACTCGG
>JBPPMI010000276.1:0-2724 GCA_051305975.1 Solirubrobacterales bacterium | reverse complement strand
TCGAAGAGGTTGGCCCTGCATCGTCGTCACTTCCAGCAGAGCCGGACAGTGGCGAGCCCGAATCCGAATCCGACGCCGAGCCCGAGCCCGAAGTCGAATTCGAGCCCGAAGCCGGCGGCGCCGAGCCGGTCGAAGAAACCGGGGAACCGGTCGCGGGTGACCCCGACTTCTTCGACCAGGACGATCCGCTGGAAGCGACTCCGGACTTCCTCGAGGAAACCCCGGAGCACGATCGCCTCTGGTTCGAGCAGAAGCCGCCCAAGGATTTCGAATTCGGCGACTGATCCCGGGCGCCGCGCCAGCACCCGGTAATTAAGTCTCAGTCCTTACAATCCCTGAAGGGGTTTCAACCCCACGCGGGGCCTTAGCTCAGTTGGCAGAGCACCTGCTTTGCAAGCAGGATGTCGCCGGTTCGATTCCGGCAGGCTCCACTCTCGATGTTCGAGGAGTGATTCATGACCAGAGAAAGAGTCCGATGAAGAGGTTGATCGTCCTGCTGGTCCTGGCAATTGCCGGGGTTTCCTTTTCGTCTGCGAATGCCGCCTTCGCCGGAGATGCCCGGGTGTCGGCCGCGTGTCCGGACGACCAAATCTCGACCGTGGAGGGCTGCAAGGCGCCGTCGGTGGTGTCGAGCGTTCTGACGCAGATCGTCAAGCAGGCCAAGCAGGAGACGCGGCTCCAGGCCGTCATCGCGAGAATCGACGTTGGTGGAAAGCGGCTCGTCCGCCGTGCTTTCGGCTACTCCCAGACGGGCGTGCCCGCCAGCCCGGCGATGAACTTCCGGGTCGGGTCGATGACCATCCCGATGCTGACCACGGTGATCTACCAGCTCAGGGAGGAGGGCAGGCTTCGCCTGACCGATCCGCTCTCCAAGTGGTTCCCGGAGATCCCCAACTCCTCGGAGATCACGATCCGGATGCTCATGAACAACACCTCCGGAATCAGTGACTGGATCCAGTTCAACCAGGCTTTCGTGGAACGGTTCTACGCGGATACGTTCCAGATGTTCACCGACGCGGAGCTCCTCAGGGTCGCACTCGACCGCGGCCCTGCCTGCGAACCGGGTTGCTTCCATTACGCCCACACCAACTATCTGCTGCTCGCCCGGATTCTCCGCCTGGTCGCCCCGAACCGGACGACCGTGGCGCAGATCCGGAAACGTGTCCTGAGGCCGATCGGAATCAACGGCGTCGCATTTTCCCGCCTGGCACCGATCCCGGACCCGGCGCTCAGCGCGTTCAGCACGGACCGCGGCGTATTCGAGGAATCGACCGGCTGGACGCCGTCCTGGGGACTCGGCAACGGCATGCTCGCCACCATGAACATCGATCAGGTCGCCCAGGAGGCGAAGGGCGTCCTGTCCGGGCGGACTCTGAACCCGGGCTCCCGGAAGGACATCGTCAAGCAGTACGGGCCGGATGTAGGACCCGCTTCGAACGACACCTATTTCGCCCAGGGAATCATCATGATCAAGGGCTGGCGCCGGCAGAACCCGTTCTTCAACGGCTACATGGGCAACGTCGCCTGGTTCCCGCGCGGGCGGATCGCGGTATCGCTGGTCGGCACGACCGGGATCGACACGATCGCGCCCGGCGGCAAGAACGTCACCGACGACATCCTCGACGGGATCGGCGCATACCTGACGCCGTCGAATCCACCGGCCCTGCACAAACCGGGCTGACCTCCAGCTGGCCCGAGCCGGTCCATGAGCTCCACCTCGACTCCCAGTACGCCCTGGTGCTGAGCGGGAGGGTGGTCGAGGTCCTCAGGCGCGACATGCCGTCGAGCGATCTGGACCGCTTCCACGTTCGCCACGTCGCGGTCGAGATGAAACCGAAACGGAACGGGAACCTGGAATTGAAGATCGGCATCCGCCGGGACGGTGGAGTGTGGAACCTGAACGAACTCGAAGTGATTCCGTGATCGAGTTCCTTGGTGAGGCCGAGCGGCAGGCTTCGCTCTGAGGCCCGGTCAGGCCGTGAGCGCGTAGACGGCCCGTTCGGCCAACAGGTTCGGGGCGCGGGTGGTGATGGCAGGCGCGCGACGTCCGCTCGCGTCGATCAGGACCCGGCTCTCCACCCGGAGACCGAGATCGCCGATGAGCACCTCGAAGTCGGTGATCGTGCAGAGGTGGATGTTCGGCGTGTCGTACCACTGCCAGGGCAGGGCGTCCGTCAGCGGCATCCTTCCTCTCAGCGCCAGTGTTGCCCGCAGACGCCAGTGGGCGAAGTTGGGCAGGGAGACGACCAGTCTTGGGGCGACGCGCTTCATCTCGGTGAGCACCCGGTCGGGGCGCCGCACCGCCTGCAGGGTCAGGGACAGAACGGCCGCGTCGAAGACTCCGGCCCCGAACCGGGGCAGTTCCTCTTCGAGGTCGCCGAGTGTGACCGGGACCCCCCGGGCGATACACGCATGGAAATCGTCGGTGTCCAACTCTACGCCCAGGCCGGAGCAGCCCTGATTGTCGATCAGCGATTCGAGCAGGGCGCCATTGCCGCAGCCGAGGTCGAGTACCCGCAGGTCGCGGCCGACGAGCGACGCGACGATGTCGAGGTCGGGTCTCACTTGGTGCCCCGCTGGCCGGCGAGGCGGTTGATGTATCCGGCCACGGTGCGGTGGTAGTCGGGGGTGTCGAAGAGGAACGAGTCGTGGCCGTGGGGAGATGAGATCTCCTGGAACGTCACCGGCGCCCCGGCGACCCGCAGTTCATTCGCTGTCTCTTAT
>JBPPMI010000275.1:0-2936 GCA_051305975.1 Solirubrobacterales bacterium | reverse complement strand
GCCCGGATGCTCGGCCTGGGCTACCCCGGTGGGCCCGCACTCGAGAAACTGGCCGCGGAAGGCAACCCGGGCAGGTTCAGCTTCCCGGTCGCCATGAGCCGCGACCCCGGCCTCGACTTCAGCTTCAGCGGCCTCAAGACGGCCCTCGTCTACCAGTGCCGCGACCTGGGCGAGGACAACCTCGAGGAACACCGGGCCGATCTCGCGGCCGGCTTCCAGGCGGCGGTGGTGGAACAGCTCGTCGCCAAGTTGCGCCGCACACTCGACCGGGATGATTGGCCGGCGGTGGCACTCGGAGGCGGCGTCGCGGCGAACGGACCACTCCGGGAGCGAATCCAGGTCCTCTGCGACGAACGCAGAATCCCCCTGAAGCTCGTGGCCCGGGAGCTTTGTACGGACAACGCCGCGATGATCGGCTCCGCCGCCCGTTACTCACCCGCCCTGGCCTATCCGGACTACCTCGGCTTCGATGCCTTCGCGACCGGCGGGAGACGGTGAAGGCAACCGTCTACTCGCGGCCGGATTGCCACCTGTGCCAGGAGGCGATGGAATCGCTGACCGGGCTGGCCGCGGAGTTTCCGGGCCTCGAGGTCGAAGAGATCGACATCGAAACTGACGACGATCTCATCCGCCGGTTCCTCGAGCGCATCCCTGTGGTCGAGATCGACGGGGAAATCGCGAGCGAGCTCGTTTTCGATCCCAAGCCGGTCAGGGCGCGGTTACAGATACCCTGAAGTCCCGATGACACCTCCGCCGAAACCTCGTACCGATGCCGGATCGCTGCTTGCGCCGGACGGCGAGCGCCTTTCGCTCGGTGTCGCGGCCCGGCTTTCGCGGTATCTGCAGGTCCTTACGCAGGCCCGGAAGATGGGCCGGGAGACGATCTCCTCGCAGGAGCTCTCCGAGTACACCCACATCAACCCGACCCAGATCCGCCGCGACCTTTCCGGCTTCGGCAAGTTCGGCAAACGTGGCGTGGGCTACCGGATCGAGTACCTGGTCGACGAGATCCGGAAGATCCTGCGCACTGCCGGGCATCACAACATCGCCCTTTTCGGCGCCGGCAAGCTGGGTCAGGCAATCGCCGGCTCGGACATTTTCGCCGACCACGGATTCCAGATCGTCTCGCTGTTCGACGTCGATCCGACACGGATCGGAAAGAAGGTCGGGCCGCTGACGGTCCGTGACTTCTCCGAGCTGGGCGAAGCGGTCAAGGACGAGGCGATAGTGGTCGGGGTCCTGGCCGTTCCGTCAGATGCCGCGCAGGCGGTTGCTGACGGTCTGGTCGAAGCCGGCGTCACCGTGATCTTCAACTACACGGAGCAGCTGCTCCAGGTACCCCCCGAGGTGACGGTCCATACCTCGAGTCCTGCGGTCGACCTGCTCTATGCCCTCTACTTCTACCTTTCTTGATCGACCTTGGCTGATCCCGACCTGCTTGACCTGGGAGCGGCCCGGGAGGTCTTCGATGCCTCCCGGGACTTCACGATCGGACTCGAAGAGGAATTCGCGATCCTCGACCCCGAGACCCTCGACCTGGCTGACCGGTTCCCGGACCTGTACGAGGCGGCCCGGACCGATCCGGTTCTCGGCGAATCTGCCGCCGGCGAGCTGATTGCTTCCGAGATCGAGATCCGGTCGGGGCGCGCCGAGACGATGCGCGAGGCGACGGAACGCATGACAGTCCGTCGCCAGAAGCTCTTTGCCCTGGCTCCCTCAATGGGGACGAGCCTCGCTTCGATGGGGACCCATCCGTGGGCGAGCTACCTCGATCAGGAAATCATCGACACGCCGCACTACCAGCGTCTGAAGGAAGACCTCGGCTGGGTCGCGCAGCGGAACAACACCTGGAGCCTCCACGCCCACGTCGGCATCCGGGGAGCGGACCGTGCGATCCAGGTCTGTGACTGGCTCCGCGAGCACCTTCCCCTCCTCCTGGCGGTCTCGGCCAACTCGCCCTTTCTCGACCGGCACGACAGCGGTCTCGCTTCGGTCCGGACCGAGATCTTCACCCGAACGTTCCCGCGCTGCGGCATTCCCGGCCAGTTCCGGAGCTGGGAGCAGTACGCAACGTTCATCGAGACGCTCAAGCGGGTCGGTTCGGTAGTCGAGTCGACCCAGCTGTGGTGGAGCGTCCGGCCCCACCACGCGTTCGGCACGGTGGAGGTCCGCATCTGCGACGCCCAGTCCGACGCGGATGAATCGACCGCGCTCGCCGGCTTGATCACGGCCGTGGTTGCCCAGACCGCGATCGACCTCGACTCCGGCGCCAAGGAAGGCACGGAACCCCTGCTCGACCGCGAGATAGAAGAGAACTTCTGGCGTGCGATCCGTTACGGCATGGACGGCAAACTGATCGATTTCCGCATGGGAGCCGAGATCGAAGCCCGCCAGGCCCTGGATAACCTGCTCGAGTGGACGACCCCGGCCAGGGAGACCCTCGGCATCGATGTGAACCTGCCGGAAAAGAACGGATCCCAACGGGCCCGGGAGAAGTTCAGCGCGGGGGAGAGCATCGAAGACATCTACCGCTCCTCGGTCGAGGAGACTCGGCAGACTTTCAGTTGACGGACCCTTCGAGAGTGGGTTTCGGTTGTCGTGTTGGTGGCGCGGGGTGGGGTGTCCCTCCGTCCTCCACAGTGCGGGCGGGGGACACCCCCACCCCACGTATTATCAGTGGACGGCAGGATCGGCCCACAGGCAAAGCCGGGGACAGCCAGCCAGGGTTCAGTCACTTGAAGCCTGTCTTGGTCGCCAGTGGGTAACTGGCATGGACCGGTCAGCTGATCGAGACATCCAAGTTGGTTTTACGAACGTGACCGAGACTCTGACTGAGAGCGGAAACACCAACTTGGATGCAGTTATCCGGAACTCAGCGAGACTCGAACAGGGCGCAACCAATCTTTACTTCGAATGCGCCCGCCATTGCAGTAGAC
>JBPPMI010000274.1:0-3154 GCA_051305975.1 Solirubrobacterales bacterium | reverse complement strand
GATCTCGGTCTCGAAGTGGACCCCGCCGTCGGCTTCGTCGATCAGCGAGGCGTCCTCGAAGTCACCGGGCCGGAGCCCTGCGATCACCTTGCGCTCGTTGCTTTCGCCGCCGAGAGCCTTCTTCAGCTCGTCGTTCAGCGGTACGTCGACGAACGGCAGCTTGACCGAGTCACCGGAGACGGTGGCTGCGGTGAAGTTCATCGAAGGTGAGCCGATGAAACCGGCTACGAAGAGGTTGACCGGCTCGTTGTAGAGCTCGGCGGGTGATCCCACCTGCTGCAGCTCGCCGGCGCGCATTACCGCGACCCGGTCGCCGAGGGTCATTGCTTCGGTCTGGTCGTGGGTGACATAGACGGTCGTCGTACCGAGACGTGACTGGAGCTTTGAGACCTCGGTGCGGGTCTGGACCCTCAGCTTGGCGTCGAGGTTCGAGAGCGGTTCGTCCATCAGGAATGCCTGGGGGTCTCGCACTATCGCGCGGCCCATCGCAACCCGCTGGCGCTGCCCTCCGGAGAGGTTGGCCGGCCTCCGGTCGAGGTGCTCGGTCAGGTCGAGCGTCTTCGCCGCCTCTTCGACCTTCTGGTCGATCTCTTTCTGGTCGACCTTGGCGAGTTTGAGGGCGAAACCCATGTTCTCCCGCACGCTCATGTGCGGGTACAGCGCGTAGTTCTGGAAGACCATCGCGATGTCCCGGTCCTTCGGCGCGAGGTTGTTGACCACCTCGCCACCGATCTTCAGGTCGCCCTCGGTCACGTCTTCGAGCCCGGCGATCATCTGGAGAGCAGTCGACTTGCCGCAACCGGACGGGCCGACCAGGATCATGAATTCGCCGTCCTTGATCTCGAGGCTCATATCCTTGACGGCTTCGAATCCGTCGCCGTAACGCTTGGTGACGTGGTCGAGAACTATTTCTGACATCGGTGGCTCCTTATCCCTTCACGGCACCGGCGGTGAGGCCGGCGACGATTCGGCGCTGGAATAGCAGTACGAAAATGATGATCGGCACGGTGACCAGGACGGCCGCGGCGGCGATGCTGCCGGTCGGCTGGGTGAACTGGGAGTCACCGGTGAAGAAGGCAAGTGCGGCGGGAACTGTCCGCGACGCGTCGGACGAAGTCAGCGAGATGGCGAACAGGAAGTCGTTCCAGGCGAAGATGAAGACGAGGATGGCGGCCGTGAACATGCCCGGCGCGGCGAGTGGCACTATCACCTTGCGAAAGGCCTGGAACGGGGTGGCACCGTCGACCTGGGCGGCCTGCTCGAGCTCCCACGGGATCTCGCGGAAGAAGGCGACCAGGGTGTAGATCGCGAGGGGGAGGGAGAAGGTGAGATACGGGATGATCAGGCCGGGATACGTGTCGTATAGCCCGAGAGTGCGCCACATGTCGAACAGCGGGCCGACCGTGGAGATCGGCGGGAACATCGCGATTGCCAGGGCGCCCGCGAGCATCAGGCGGCGACCGGTGAACTCGAGGCGGGCAATCGCGTAGGCGGCAAAGCTCGCGAGAACGATCGAGATCACCGTGGTGATCGAAGCGATCAGGATCGAGTTGATCAGCGGCTTGATGAACGGGCTCTCGGAGATACCGCCCGTGAACAGGCTCTTGTAGTTCTCGGTCGAGAACTCGGTGGGGAAGAAGCTCTGGTCGGTGATCGTCGCCGGAGTCTTGAAGGAGAGCGAGATGATCCAGAAAACCGGGATCAGCGCGAACAGGCAGACGATCAGGATCGCGATGCTCCAGAGGGCTTTGTCGCGGCCGGAGGTATTCAACTCAGCCCCTTTCCGCATCGGGTTGACGGGCACCGAGACCCTTGACGAAGAGCAGGGCGATCAGCAGGACACAGATGAAGATCAGGACCGAGACCGCCGAGCCGAGGCCCAGATTGAGTCTCGAGATCAGCTGCTGGTAACCGAGAATCGACACCGACTGGGTGTCCTGCGCACCTGCAGTCATGATGAAGATCGTGTCGAAGATGCGGAAGGCGTCGAGCGTGCGGAACAGCAGTGCGACGAGGATCGCCGGCTTCATCAGCGGCAGGGTGATCTTGTAGAAACGCTGCCAGGCAGAGGCTCCGTCGACCTTGGCCGCGTCGTAGAGGCCGTCGTCGATCGTGGTCATGTCTGCAAGCAGCAGCAGGGCCATGAATGGCGTGGTTTTCCAGACCTCGGCCATGATGATCACCGCGAACGAGCTGAAGCGGTCGCCGAACCAGTCCATGTCGTCGGCGACGAGCGGCAACTGGTTGACGAAGCCAGTGTCGGGCGCGAACGCGAACTGCCACGAGAACGCGGCGACCACGGTGACGATGCCGTAGGGGATCAGGACCGCCGTGCGGACAGCGCCCCGCCCGAAGATCGCGCGGTGCATGACCAGGGCGATCGCCATGCCGAGGGCCAGCTCGATCGAAACCGAGATCACACTGAGGAAGACGGTGTTGAAGACGTCGGTCCACCAGAGGCTCGAGGTCAGGACTGCCTGGTAGTTCTCGAGTCCGACGAAGCCGCCTTCGTCGGGAAAACGCAGGTCGATCTGCTGGACTGAGAGCACGAGGGCGTAACCGATCGGATACGCGGTAACCGCCAGCATTGCGATCGCGGCGGGCGCGCAGAGCAGCCAACCGAGACGCCTTTCCGATTTCGCGCGGTCAGTCATCCTCTGGGAGACCTCCGTTAGGAGCGTCGACGGTCATCCTTTTCACAGCAGTCCTTCCCGCTTGACGCCCTTTTCGACGTCTTCGAAGAGCTCGTCGTAACTCGGCTTGGGATCATCGGGGTCGATCTTGTCCGGCGGGTGGAGCGCGGTCTGGATCGCGATGCTCACGTCCTGGTAAGCCGGGGTGACCGGCCGTGGACCGGCGGATTCGATCGACTCCCGCACCAGCTTGGCGAAGCCCGGGAACGCAGTGGTGACGACTTTGTCGGTGTAGAGGTTCGCGCGCGGCGGCGGCAGGCCGTCGAACTCGGTCACGGTCAGCTGCTGCTCGGGAGCCGACAGGCACTTGGCGGCGTCGAAGGCCAGTTCCGGCTGCTCGGAGAACTCGCTGACCCCGAGGTTGAAGCCACCGAGCGGCGGCTTGCTCTCCTTGCCCTTCTCGATACCGGGGTAGCGGGCGGCACCCATCTGTTTGGCGACATCCGGGGCGTTCTCCTTGG